>DATJWU010000127.1:0-2968 GCA_035501055.1 Thermodesulfovibrionales bacterium | reverse complement strand
GTCTCTTTGCGGTTCAGCGGGACATACACATGGAGCCCTTTCTTGCCCGAAGTCTTTGCATGACTTGAAAGACGCAACCCGGAAAGCAGATCCCGCAGTATGAGCGCCACCCGGCCGCACTCCAGAATGCCCGCATCGGCTCCGGGATCCAGATCGAAGACCATGGAGTCGGGCGTTTCCGGGGACCCGGCCTTTGCAAGAGGCACATGGAGTTCGAGAGATGCGAGGTTCGCGGCCCATACCAGTGTTTCCAGATCGTTTACGAGACAGACCGTCATCCTCTTTCCTTCATCCAGTCTCACTTCCGCGGTCTTCACCCATTCCGGACGGTGAGAAGGACAGCGCTTCTCAAAAAAGTAATCCTTTTCGGCTCCGTCGGGATAACGCTTCAGGGTCAATGCGCGGCCCTTCAGATGGGGCAGGATAAGCTTCGAAATGCGGCGGTAGTATTCGAGGATATGGGCCTTCGTGAAACCAAAGGAGGGATAGAGGTCCTTTTCGAGGTTCGAGAGAGAGAGCCTTCTCCCGGCGATCTCGACGACCCTTCTGCTCACCGCTTCTGCTTCACCTTGGACACGATCTTCTGCAACGCCGAGACCAGATCGGCAGGACCTTCCCCCTCTTCTTCTTCCACCGCAGGGGCCTCCACCGGGGCCTTTTCCTTCGCCTTCTTCTTCAGGATATCCATGACCTTTTTGCGCCGGACGTCCGCATATTTCTCGGGATCGAAGTCCGCCATCATTTTCCTGATGCTTTTCTTCATACGGCTTTGCTCCGCCCCGTTGACTTCCCCCTCTGTTGGGGAGAGGTCTTTATCGGACAGGATTTCCTGGTGATAGTGAAGCGTGATAAGGGCCAACGCTCCTCCCGTGCTCTTCACTGTCACAAGGTATTCGCGTTCTTCCAGCACAAACTTCGCGAGCCCCGCCTTGTTCGTCCGGCGCATCACCTCGACCAGCAGCTGATACGCCTTTTCGCCCCCTTTCAAGGGGACGAGATAATAAGGGTGGTCGTAACAGATCGGATCCACTTCCTTCATCTCGATGAACTCGACGATCTCGATCGTGCGGCTCCGTTCGGGCGACAGGGATTCGAGCTCCTCGTCCGTTATCACTATGTATTTGTCGGGTCCGATTTCATATCCCCTGACAATCTCATCAGGAGAAACCACCTTTTCTTCCTCCGGGCAGAACATCCGCCTCTGGAGGGGGGAGTAATCCGTGCGGTGGAGCATGCGAAAAGAGACGCGGCCGGGCTCGACGGCCTTCACCAGCTGCACGGGGATCGCGACCAGGCTGAAACTGATCGTCCCGCTCCATATCCCCTGCACCGCCATTCTATACCTCCGACATCGTTAATGAAAAGAACTCTAGAAACAAAGAGAGAATGCCTTTTCTTGCCACAGAGTTCACCGAGTTCTCAGAGAAAAAACAAGAAAAACAAAAAGTCCTTTCTCGCCTCACGATTCACGGCCTTTGGACTCTGTGCCCCCTGTGATCTCTGTGGCTAAGTTCTTGTCTCTGTTTCCGCTTGAGATTTCTCTGTGCCTCTGTGTCTCTGTGTTTCACTGCTTTTCCCAGGTTATGCGACCTTCTTCAGACTCGCTTCAAGGGCCTGAAGCAGCTTGTCCGGTGCAGTGGGTTTGCGGCGGCTGGGCCGCAGGAGCGCAATCTTCTCTCCCCGTGCTTTTCGTTCGATCAATTGATGGAGTTTCTTCTCGTGTTCGTTCTCGAATTTTTGCGGCTGAAATGGGGCGCTCAACTGATTGATCAACTCGCTCCCGATCGCCAGCTCTTTCTCGGTCAGGGGAACCTTCTTCAGTGCAAGAGATTCTGCGGGAATCACTTCGTCGGCATACCGGAGGGTATTCAGGCGCAGGATCTTCCCTCGAATCTCCAGTGCCCCGAGGTAGGACCGTTTTCTCATGGTCCAGGTGCAGATACCCGCTGCATCCAGTTCCCTCAGCGCCCCGGCGAGCGCGTTATATCCCTTTGGCTGACCGTCCGGCTCCAGATAGTAGGCGCGCCCGAGGAAGACGGGATCGATCTCTTCGGCCTTGACGAATTCGTGGACTTCAATGCTCCGGCTGCTTTCGGGAACTGCCTGTTCGAGTTCTTCCGGATCGACAATGATATATTTCCCCTCCTCTACTTCAAAGCCCCTCGCCTGATCTTCCGCCAGCACCGCTTTTTTTTCATAGGCACAGACCATCTGCTGGCGCAACTTCACATGATCACGCCGGTGAAGCAGGCGAAACTGAATCCGCTCTTCCCTGATTGCGCTGTGCAGCTTCACGGGCAGATCCATGTCTCCGAACCGGATATGTCCTTTCCAGATTGTCCCTCCTGCCATTCAAGACCTCCGCACTACTTGTCGATAAAAGAAGTATTGCACAAAAAGTCCCGCTGTCAAGCTTTGCCTCACGCATGCCTGCCTTTCCGTTGTCTGCGGCAATACGCTTTCTTGCGGGGCTACGCCGCAGGGGGTATGGTATAATTGGTCATGCTTGGAAAACGCATGGTTACGGCGGTCCTTTTCTCGATCCTCGTCCTTGCATCTGTCCCTGTCACCTCCTCTCTTTCGGCAGAAAACCGCAGGGAGGTCCTCGTCATAACCGTCAGCGGCGCTATCAATCCTGTCTCCTCCGAGTATATCGGGAGAAGCGTCCGGAAGGCCTCCACGAAGGGGGCCGAAGCGCTTGTTATTGAACTCGACACCCCCGGTGGCCTCGATACGTCTATGAGAAGCGCCGTCAAGGATATCATTTCGAGCGACGTCCCTGTGATCGTCTATGTGGCACCCAGCGGCGCCCGGGCTGCCTCTGCGGGGGTATTCATCACGCTTGCAGCCCATATCGCCGCAATGGCACCGGGCACGAACATCGGCGCCGCCCATCCCGTCGCGCTCACCGAAAAAATGGACAAGACAATGGCCGAGAAGGTAACCAACGATGCTGCAGCCTATATCC
>DATJWU010000126.1:0-5197 GCA_035501055.1 Thermodesulfovibrionales bacterium | reverse complement strand
ATAACCAGGATCAAGGACCTTGAAGCGCAGATCGCAATAGTCGAAGAGAAGGGTAAGGCGGCGAAGTCCAAGGCGGGTAAAAAGAAGTGATCTAAGGGCCATGCTGTTCTTTTCATAAGCGGGGATATGGATAATAAGAATCGGTGAGGGGATTATTCAGGCTGGGCTCACCCAAGGCTCAAAGTCTGAAAATAAGCTGGAGGCATGAAAAGACTTCATTCATGTCTAAGGAAAGTGATTTAAATTTTAAGGTCAGACCCCAGCCGGTCTTGATCTACACAGCTAGGAGGGCAGCGATGACCAAACGCGTATGTCCGACACCGGGATTTGAAAAATTGTTGGTGGCAACAGACGGGTCCAATTTCAGCAAGGCCGCGGTACAGGAGGCGATCGATATTGCCGGCGCCTGTACAAGCACCTTGTATGTTCTGCACGTGATCGAGGCGAGCGCCGAGATCGAGTTATGGGATGCGCGGTCCGCGGAAAAGCTCGAGCGGGACATGAGGAGATATCTCAACGGCATAAAAGCTAAGGCTGCACTGCGCGGCGTCAAGTGCGAGGTTATCATGCACATGGGCGATGAACCGTACAGATACATTGTATCCGAGGCGATAAAAAGGAAGATAAGCACGATCATCATGGGCAGCCACGGCCGCACAGGCCTCCGACGGCTTATGATGGGCAGCGTGGTATCGAGGGTCATCGGTCACGCACCCTGTAAGGTTCTCGTGGTGCCTATAAAAGCAAAAAGATAAGCACCTTGACCCGAAAATTTCTGGGCTATCCCACCAAATGAAGTAGCAGGGTGCTCCGTCAGGCGTGAGATAGCCTCATCTGATAGCGAACAGGAAGTGTCCCATCTCGACTTGGTCACAAAAAAGGGCGCCGCAAATAATGCTAGCACCCTTTTCCTATCGGCCGCGCGAACGCGGCTTTTTCCCCGGATCGACACTAGGCGCAACCGACCCAAGCGTTCTCGCCGAAGCGAATGCAGTTTACGCGACTGCCTGCCGTAACTTCTCTACACCTTCGATATACACCTTCTTGCCCCCTTCGACTGCATTGGTCACGGCAGTTCTTCCTTCTCCGTAGAGAACTTTGCCTTTTTCAACAGCTGAAGAAACCCGGTCTTTCGTGCTCGCGGCAAGTCGCTTCAGGTCTTCCCTGACTTCCGTCCCAGATTTTGGGGCCAGCAGGAGCGCTATTCCCGCACCGATGACACCACCCGCCAGTATCGGCAGCCACACAGAAGGTTTATCTTTTTTCGTAAGCTTTTCAAACTTCTCTATCCCTTCGACGTAAGTCTTCTTGCCAGCTTCCACCGCGTTGGCTACAGCTGTTCTGCTTTCCTCGTAGATTTCCCTGCCCTTATCTACGGCTTCTGAGACCTGATCCCTCGTGATATTGGCGATCCGCTTCAGGTCTTTCCTGACCCTTATTCCCGGTTTCGGCGCCAGCAGGAGCGCCGTGCCCGCCCCGACGAAACCGCCCGCCAGGATCGGCACCACCATCGAACCTGCTTTATTCAAGAATCTCTCCTTCATAATCATCACTCCTTTCTTTTGCTGCATTCCCTCGGGGGGTTGCGACCCCTTTGTTACTATCTACTTTCATACACCCCCTCCTTAAATACGCTGCGCTACTGGCAGGTCATTCATGAAGGGAAAAGAGAGCGCCAGAAGCCGCAACAAATCATGCATCGCGAAAACATTTTGAAAGGCGTTCTTAGTTACATTATAGCACCGTATCGGAATCCGGACAGCTCATGACAGATAAGATCACGGAGAAGCAAGAAAAATCAATGGAGAAAAGAGGAAGGATGGCGGTCAAATCTGGGTCTAGGGCTCTAGTACTGTGCACGAACGGAACTTCATTCTGTACTATGAATTTTGTGAGGGTCGATGACCTGATCTATGCCTTTGTTGGACATATCGACCATAGTCAATGAATTGACAGAGTATTCTCGACAGACTACAGGGATGTGAGCAGATATCAAACGATGAGGACCTTCCTTGTTCCGGGAACAACCTTGGTCATTGAAGCATATTTGTCTGAAGTATTGATATTTAAAGACTTTCTTTAAGGCATCTAATGCTTAATTTTCATACTATTAAATCATTTTTAATAAAGTTTATCTTAACGATTGATTTCAGGGCCCAGAAGCATAGTGTCTCCTGCATCCTCAGCCATCCTGCTCACGCTTCCTCCGAAATGGGATCAGCCCGTATACCAGGCCCATGGTCGGCATGCTCGTGACAACCTTCAGGAAGAGTCGGGAATAGCCAATCGTCTCAACGGTCCGCACCTCCCGCAGCCGCGGAAGGAAGAAGAGAGAGGCCACGACCCGCAAAAGGCCGCTCACGAGAAAAACGAGCAGGTATTTGGACCAAAACATCTCATTCATACGGACGATGACACTGCCAAGCAAGGCCCCGCTGATCAGGGACAGGCCATTGATCATGTTGTAGTAGGCCACGCAGGTGGCGCGCTTCTGAGGCGTGGTTGTGTCGAAGATGAAACTGAAGGACGCTATCTCGAAGCCGCCCCAGACGAAGCCCGAGTAGGCCTGGATCGTAATGAGCCAGGCGACCTTCCCGGACAGGAGCCAAAGGACTGGCACCACGGGCATCAGATAACCTGTGAGGCTCAGGACGCGCCGCGCGCCGAAGCGGTCCGCTGCATGGCCCCAGACCGGCATGGACAGCATCTTCACGATGATTGCCGCCGCATTGACCGTAGTAAAGGTCAGATAGCTCAGGTGCAGGTCCTGGAGCATGTAGGGTGTGAAGAAAGGCGCCGACATGAACACTGCAAAGTTCATCAGCCCCAGATACAGCACGAAGAGACCGTAGTTCCGGAACCGCGCCTGCTGCAGGAATTCCAGGAACCCGAACTCAGCTTCGCGCGGGACTTCATAAAGGGGCTCGTACTTCTTCGACAGGAACAGGACTGATATCATGCGGCTCGCAAGTGCCAGCAGGAAGATTAGCATGAACCCCGTGTACTGTCTTTCAATACTGCCGCTGTACTGCTGCAGAATGTAGCCGGCAGCGAGAGTGGAGGCGAAGGTGGCCGTGCCCGTGATATTGCTCCGCCGGCCGAAGTAGGCGCCCCGCCGGTCCTCGCTCACAAGGTCTCCCATCCAGCTGTTCCAGGCAGGTCCCAGGATCATGCCGAATGCCCAGTAGAGGCAGGCAAAGAGGATGAGATACCCGACCCGAAATTCCTCGAAGAAAAAAACCAACGCCACTGGCACATACATCAGCCCCTGGAGCAGAGCGGCTATAACCACGAGCCGCTTGCGCGACCCGAATGCGCGGATCAGACCGTTCGAGAAGAACTGGAGTATCGACCCCAAGGCCTGAGGCAGGGAACTCAGGAGGCCCACCTGGAGCGTTGTGGCATTGAGGAACAGGCCAAAGGCCACGAAGAACGACTCCCCGAAACCGATCATAGAGGCCGAAAAGGCGCCATCGTAGATCGAATACCTGAGGCTCTTCCGGACACGGTAATCCTTCCGCCGGTCATTCATAGCACTGCCTGTCTGGTCGCTGCCCATCCCTCGCCGTTCTTCCTTTCTTCCTCCATGATACCAGAAAATGACGTTCCCGCACACGGGGAGTCTGTGAACGATAACATCATGAATCCGATTCGATCTGCCAACTTACTCTGAAGATTTCCGTCCTGCACAAGAAATTTGTCGCAGCGCATCAGCAGAGGATATGGAATTTCGCAGCGCCCGCGACCGACTGCCGTCTCCCAAGTATCGTAATGGAAGGGAATCATTATTGACCTGACCTTCAGTGGTCCGGAATATTCCGAACCGTGATAAAATGTAAGACATGAAGATCAGGGAGATAAAGGCGAAAAGCATCCTGTCACGGTCCCAGGTCTATGATTATGCATTAAACCCTTATGTCGGCTGCCAGCACAGCTGCGTCTACTGTTATGCCAAATTTATGAAGAGGTTTACCGATCACCAGGAGAGATGGGGAGATTTCGTCGATGTAAAAATAAATGCACCCGAACTTTTGGCGCATGAAGTGAAGAAAAAAAAGATCGGGAGGGTATGGATAAGCGGCGTGTGCGATCCATATCAACCTCTAGAAAAAAAGTACCTGATCACGAAGAGATGCCTTGACATTCTCGTGGAAAACGGCTGGCCGTTCACCGTGCAGACAAAATCCCCTCTTGTTCTGAGGGATATCGAGACTCTGAAGAGAGCGGATGCTCTCGAGGTGGGATTCACCATAACCACGGCGGATGAGAGGATGCGGAGGATCTTCGAACCAGGGGCGCCACCATCAAGCAAGAGGATCGAGGCGTTGGCGGTTCTTCACTCAGAAGGAATCGAGACCTTTGCCATGGTAGCGCCGATCCTGCCGGGCGCCGAGGGGTTGGTTGGCGCGCTGAAGGGCAAGGTGGATCATGTGCTCCTTGACAGGCTGAACTATCATTACGCGGACTGGGCATACAAGCGATACGGGCTCATGTGGGCGAGGGAAGACAGCTTCTTCTCGCAAAAGGGCGAAGAGTTGAGGGCGGCATTTGAAAGGGAGGGCATCCCATGCCAGGTGCTCTTTTAGCATGTCTGCTCTCCGTTCCTGGTTCTATCTTGTGATGGAGACTCCGGGACTGCGGGAAAGACCGATGAAAAGATCGAGTCCGCCTACCTGCCTTTCAAGCGAAGCACCGGTCCCAAAAATCGGAAACTTCCTTTAAGATACTCGCGGAAACGAGTTCAGAAACTGACGACTCGAACCAGTCCATTGGCATTGAACGGGAATATTCGGGTTGCACAAAACGGTTGTCCATAAGGACAATGAGGCCCCGGTCGGTCTCGGAGCGGATCACTCTCCCGGCGGCCTGGATCGCCTTGGCCATCGCAGGGATCGCATAAGCGTAGTCGAATCCCGCGCCATAACGCTCCTGGTAATACGCCCTCATCTGCTCGCGTTCGAGATCGAAGGTCGGCAGCGGAGGTCCAATCACGAACGCACCGATCGCCATATTCCCCGGGTAGTCCACTCCCTCTGAGAACGTGCCTCCCTGAACTGCAAATACGATCGTCGGTACGACCCCTAAGCGAAGATGTTCCAGAACCCTCTCGACGTGGTGAGCCTTCATATCCCGCTCCTGTCTCAGGACAACAAACCCTTCCGGAGGCTGGAACGGACCGAGTACCTTTTCCAGGAAC
>DATJWU010000125.1:0-10249 GCA_035501055.1 Thermodesulfovibrionales bacterium | reverse complement strand
AACAGGACCTTGCCGGAAGGCGCCACGTCGTTCTTGATATTCCCGACGCTGTGGGGCCAGACTTTCACCGGCATCCACGTCCCCTTCTGGTCCTTCATGAGGACCGGCGGCTTTTGTACGCCGTAGTAGAGAGAGTATTTCTTGAATGGGTTCGGTTTGTCCGCGACGTATCCGGGACCCCACACGGTGATCTGGTATCCCCTGAGTTCGCTGATATGGCACGTTGCGCAGTCGAGGTTTTTGTGTATGCCCTTACCATGCGCCTCCTCTATGTCACGGTGGCAGTCCTGACATGTTGCCTTGCGCTGCATGTCTCCCATTCCCTTTTCGCCGGTCTGGTGACAGTCGGCGCAATGGATCTTTTTTTCATAATGAACGTCGGGCGCCATCCCTGTCGGTATTGAGTAATCTCCGCCGATATAAGTCTCTCCTCTCCTGCTCTGCATTCCCCCGGGATGACACATGCTCGTCCCACGCCCACTACCTGCACAGCTTTCGGAGGGAGGTTTCTTTGTAAAGGCATGAACCCCTTTCTCCTTACTCGGCACGTAGTGACAATCCAGGCATCCGGCATGACAGACATTGCAGAACTTCTGTTTCGCGACCGCCTGCTCCTTCGAAAAACCGGTATTGAGGTCCGTGAGAATCTTCTCCGTGTTCGTGAAATCGAACCCCGTGTCTTTCAGATAGGACAATGGCGGGACGTCCGAAAAGGACGGGCCGCAGTTATGGGGGCCATAGGGGTCAAGCCATGTCTTCATGGTGCGCTGCCTGAAATTCGTCGCCATGTCGCTCTTTCTGAACTGCTCGAGTTCCTGCGGATGGCAGTTCGCTTTTCCGCAGGTCTTCGCCGCGATTGCGGGATCGAAATTCAGTGTCTCGGGGTTCCTGTCATGCCAGAGGATATTTCTCACCTCGGAATCAGGGGGCAGGAGCTCCCGTATTCTGTCTTGGCCATGGGGCAGCAGCGCCTGGGGCGCCACTTTCTTCCTCTCGAGGACAACGCCAGAGTCACCGAGGAAAAGCGGCCTCAACATGCCCTGATGGGCCTCTTCGGCGGTCCTTGCGCGCCCGTTTCCTAGATGGCATTCGTGACACTTTACATTGGGGTGGTTGCTCTCTTTTTCGACCATCTCCTGGGTGACATAGAACTGGGGATAACCAAGGGACTTCAATTGATTCTTATTACTGTGGCAGGCCACACATTCGGCGCTTGAGTCTTCCCAGGAACGGTGACCGAGAAAAGCGGTGAGGAGCACAAACTGGAGAACCACCAGAAAAACGGTCTTCCTGTTTATCCTGTCACTGATCGAACCGAGAGAGAAGAAAGACATAGAGGTCTTTTTTTATCGGGCTGCCGCACCGGCCGCGAATTCCTCTTTCGGAAGTTTGATCCGCACGACCTCGCCTTTTTTCCCCAACGGCTCGATCTCTTTGCCGTTCAATACCAACCGGATGCCACCGGCATTTCCTACCCTGAGATCGAACCCGTCTTGTGACGTCCACTCTTTCTCTTCCCCGGGCTTCAGGAGCGCCTCTTCGGATTTGCCTTCACCCATATCAACACGAAGCCAGGTAGTCTCGTCGGCTCTGACGTGAAGCGTATACCCCTGCACCTTCTCCCGGGGGACCGCTGAGCCCTGGTCCAAAGCAGGAGGCGCCGGCGTTGGGGCGGGGGCCTCAAGAGTCACGCGTTCCGCCTGATGCACCTGAGGAGGGAGAGGCTTGTCCTCCCTTCGTCCGGTCAGTGTCGAGAAGACCGCGAAAAGAGCGGCTCCAATGACTACCACCGAAAATATGACGACGATATTTTTGGAGACTCTGGAACCGGTCTTTGGCTGACTCGCCGGTGAATCAGGCGGAGTGTCTTGCGCGGTTTGTTGCGCTGCATACGATTCGATCAGGGATTCAAGGTCAACACCGAGGAGTTTTGCGTACTGTCTGAGATAGCCCCTCGCATAGAGGTCGTCAGGGAGTTTATCGGTAGTAGTGTCTTCCAGGTCTTTAAGACAATTGTATCGAATCTTCAGCGTGTCGGCAACTTCCCTTAGGTCGAGCCCTTGAGCCTCACGCTTCTGTTTTAAGGTATTTCCTATCAATGGTCAGTCCAGCTCATTCTTCTCCTGAACATACTGAAATATAGCATAAACCAGAGGAAAAGAGGTACCGCCGTAGTCATAAGACTTTCGAGGAACCGTAGCACCGCAGGCCACGGACAGGCACCTTTCAAAATATCGTCAGCCCATGCTGATTAGCCGGAGCGATGGAGTTCTTCCGGAACAGGACGGAGCTCTGTCGGACCTGTGGCAGGGAAATCGTATGGTATGATAGGCAATCATGGGTAGAGTCGTCCTTACGGGAATAGGTGCGGTATCTCCTCTCGGCAATTCCTTCGACCGGTCGTGGAAAGCGGCACTGGCGGGAAGGTCTGGAATCGGCCTTCTGTCACGCTTCGATTCCGGCGGTCTTCCCTGGAGCGCAGCAGGAGAAGTGAAGGATTTCAACCCCGGCATGTACCTTTCTCCGAAGGAAATAAGGAGGCTCGATCCGTTCACGCATTACGCAGTTGCCGCCGCAGTCATGGCGGCCAGTGACGCGGGACTCATTCCTTCCAACTCATCACCCATCACTCGTCACCCGTCACTGCTTTCAGCCGGTGTCCTTATCGGTTCCAGCCGGGGCGGCATACGTACCGTCGAGAGGGAAATGGAGCGATCGTGCCGTGGATCGTCCCGAATATCCCCCTACACGATGCCCTCTTCAACAATAGGAATGGCTGCATCTGCAGTCGCGGTCACGCTCGGCATCAGAGGGCATTGTCTCGGCATCTCGAATGCGTGCACTTCCGGCGCGAATGCGATCGGAGAGGCCTTCAGGCTCATCAAATCAAATCACCTCCGCGTTGCCCTCGCGGGAGGCTCTGAGGCGCCCCTTTGCAGATTCTGCATCGAGGGATATGGAAACACCGGCGCCCTGTCACAAGTGACTCCCCTGCCCGGTGAAAGACCGGGGGTTCCCAGGCCCTTTGACAAGGCAAGGGACGGATTCGTGCTTGGCGAAGGGGCATCAGTACTCCTCCTTGAAGATCTCGAGAGTGCCGTGGAGAGAAAGGCGAAGATCTATGCCGAGATTGCAGGCTACGGAAACACCTCTGATGCGTTCCACATGACGAGACCCGATTCGGACGGCGAGTCATGGGCAATGCTCATGGCGATGGAAGAGGCAGGGACAACGCCCGATGACGTTGATTATATCAACACCCACGGAACCGCTACGGAGATCGGCGATATCACCGAGGCGCGTGCAATAAGAACCGTCTTTGGAAGAAGGTCTTCGGTAATTGCCGCGTCCGCACTGAAATCAATGACAGGCCATATGCTCGCGGCATCGGGCGCACTTGAAACCGCGTTTACCGCCATGACGCTCAGGGGAGGCGTCATCCCTCCGACAATAAACCTCGATGAACGGGAACCGGCGTGTGACCTCAACGTCGTGACAGAGAAGACAGACAGGGAAATCCGGATCGCCCTCACCAATTCCTTCGGCTTCGGCGGCACAAACGCCGTCCTGCTTTTAAGAAAGTACTCCTCTTAGTTGCAGGAACTTCCTTGTTTGCCTTCCAAAACGTGTGAGCATTGCGCGACAGCGGGGCCATGGATGACTGAAAAGTTTTTTGCAGCGGCAGCTTCTTCATGCCATGATGAAATTCCTGATGAATCTGTGAGTATGTGCTCAGGCATGGAGAATTTCTTCATGGCATCCGATAAAATCATGTCGAGACCAAAAGACTTTGAAGGCATCAATGCCCCGCCTATAGAAGCAAACAACTATTGAGAAGGTTGCACGGGAGGCTGTCGTCAGAGAGGTTTCTCGTAGATCCTGTATTTTTTGTAGAGTGTGCCGCCGACCAGTTCCACAATCCTCTGCACCGCGACGTTGTCTTCAAGGATCCAGGAAAACTCCAGCCTCTTGTATCCACCGTTCCTGATCCCCCTGTGCCCCTCGCGATAAAGCAGCGCGTCAACTCCCTTGTTGCGGTATTCAGGTCTTATCCCGAGGAGCAGGAGCCTCAGGTCGCTGATCTTCCTTGAAAAATAAAGGGCCTTGAGAATCGTAAGCGGATTGAGCTTGCCCCTCATGCGCCGCAGCACCACGTTGAAATCAGGCAGGAGACCGAGGAACCCCACCGGTTTTCCGTCATCCTCCGCAATCAGTGTGAGTTCCGGCACCGCGATCTGCTTCAGTCTTTTGCCCAGGTCGAAGATCTCTTCATCGGTGAGCGGGATGAACCCCCAGTTCTTCTCCCACGCAGAATTATAGACCTCCTTGAATACGAGCATCTCCTCATCGAACCGCTTCTTGTCGACAGGCCTCACCCGCACTCCCCTTTTTTCGGCGATCGCCGCGACCCTCAGGACCTTCTCCTGCAGCTGCTCCCTCACCTGGTGGATATAGGCGAAGAGGTCCTTTGCTTTCTCCATCCCGTACTCTTCCATGAGCTCATTGTAGTACGGCGGATTGTGGGGCGTCATGAGCATCGGGGGTTCACCGAATCCTTCAGTGAGAAACCCGCATTCTTCATTCGTCGAGAAGTTCATGGGGCCCCTCACCATCTTCATCCCTCTTGTGCGCAGATCCCCTCCCGCCGCATCGAGGAGGGCACGGGAGACCTGGGCATCATTGATGGATTCGAAGAAACCGAAGAATCCGACCTCCTCTTTATGAAACTCTATGTGCCTGCGGTTCACTATCGAGGCTATTCTCCCGACAATCTTCTTCTCCCTTTTCGCGAGGAAAAACTTCACCTCTGCATGGCGAAAGAAGGGATTGTGGGAGGAGAACTGCTCCTTCAATTCCCTTTTCAGGGGCGGAGCATAGAAGGCGTCCCCGGCATAAAGCGAATAAGGGAAGTTGATGAAATCGGTGAGGTCTTTTTCTCTTTCTATCGGGACGATTTCCAAGGTCAGGGTATGAGTCCCATCGACCTTCCCACTCCTGCCAGGGCAGCAAGGACCCTGTCGAGCTGTTCCTCGGTGTGGGTAGCCATATAACTCGTTCTGATGAGTGCCTTTCCTTCAGGGACAGCGGGACTGACCGCAACATTCGCGAATACGCCTTCATCCTGGAGCATCATCGCCATTTTAAAGGCCGTCTCGCTGGCGCCGACGAGTATGGGTATGATCGGCGTCTCGCTCGGGCCGACCTGAAAACCGAGGTCCTTGAGCCCCTTCAACATCTTCCTCGTATTTCTCCAGAGACTCTCGAGTCTCTCCGGCTCGCTTTCGATGATGTCGAGGGCGGCGCTCACGGCAGCGACCGACGCCGGAGGCGGGCTCGCGCTGAACATGAGGGAGCGTGCAAAGTGTTTGATGTAATGGATCACTTCTTCAGAGCCGGCGATGAATCCACCAATCGAGGCAAGGGATTTGCTGTAGGTTCCCATGATAAGGTCGACTTCATCAACGAGACCGAAATGCTCTGCAGTCCCCCTGCCGGTCTTCCCGAGCACCCCGATGCCGTGCGCATCGTCCACCATCACCCGGGCACCGTATGCCTTCCCGAGTTCGACGACTTTCGGCAGATCGACGATATCCCCTTCCATGCTGAAGACACCGTCGACGACGATCAGTTTTCCCCTTCCGTTGTTCTGCTGGAGGATCCTCTCGAGATCCGCCATGTCGTTATGCCTGAATTTCCTTACCTCGCCGTAGGAGAGTCTGCAGCCGTCGATAATGCTCGCGTGATCCATCTTGTCGATGATGACGATGTCGTCCTTGGACACAAGGGCAGAAATGACTCCGAGGTTTACCTGGAAACCCGTCGAAAAAACAAGCGCCGAATCCTTTCCGATAAAACGGGCGAGTTTTTCCTCCAGTTCGACATGTATGGTGAGGGTGCCGTTGAGGAAGCGCGAACCGGCGCATCCGGAGCCGTATTTCTTCACCGCGTTCAGAGCCGCCTCTTTCACCTTAGGATGGTTCGTCAATCCGAGATAGTTGTTCGAGCCGACCATGATCATCCGCTTGCCGTCGATCACCACCTCCGGGTCCTGAGCGCTCTCGATAACCCGGAAATACGGATAAAGGCCGACCGCAATCAGTTCCTTCGCTCTCGTAAACTTGGCACACTTCTCAAAAATGTCAGTCGATCTTCTTACAGCCATTGATGAATCCTGTACCAGTCTGCCGTCCATTTTATTCCTTCCTTTATCGTAACTTTTGATGTGAAGCCGTAATCTCTTAAGGCCTTCCCGGCATCACACACCCAACGCGGGTAACGAAAATCGTTCAGCCTGTCATCGCTCACGATCGAGGCATTCCTGGTCAGAGCCTCACTCAGTCGGGCGATCACGGTCATGAGCGGCCGGGGAACTCTTATCCTCACCGCCCTCGTGCCGAGGACCTGCGCGATCTCATTCACCACCTCATCATTCGAGTACACCATGCCGTCCGAGAGGAAAAAGGTCCCGCCCCGGGCGCTTTTCGCCTCGGCGGCGTCCACAATCCCCCTGACAAGATCATCCACGTACAGGAGTGAATAATAACATTTTCCCCAATAAGGATAAAAGCCCCTCTTCACCATCTTGAAAAAGAGAAACAAATCCCTGTCCCGCGGGCCATATACCGCCGGAGGACGTATTACGGTATAAGGGATGTTGTTCCCATACCGGAGGGTGATCCTCTCGCCTTCAAGTTTGGATCTTCCGTAGTTCGAAACCGGTGCCGGTTCGGTAGCCTCGGTCGACGCAGTCCCGTTCCGGTTCGGTCCCACCGCAGCGAGGCTGGACAGGTAGAGGAACCTCTTCACGTCTCCTCCCTGGGCAACGAGAGTCTTGAGGAGATTGTCCGTAGCTCCTGCATTCGCACGGAAGAAATCTTCAGCCCTTTTTGCCTTGGTGAGGCCGGCGAGGTGGAATATGTAATCAAACCCGGCCGGAAGGGCCTGTAGTGAGCCTTCGTCCTCGCAGTCGCCGTAGACAAGGGTCACATCGAGACCTTCGATCCATCTCAGGTTGGAGGTCTTTCTCACGAGGCAGGTGACCTGGTAACCCCTCTTGATCAGTTCAACCGCCAGATGGCTCCCGATAAATCCTGTTGCTCCTGTCACAAGGGCCTTCATAAGTCGACCATATTTTGAACAATCGGAACCGCAAGAGTCAAGGTGAAGACTCTCCGCGTCCGCGGAGACACCTTCAGAGGGGCATCCGGTGCTCCTCCGAAGGCGGGCGGCCTACATGGACTCGTTCCCGGAAGAACGACTATTCCGAACCGTAACTGTGAAGGCCGGAAAGGAGGAGATTCACTCCGAGATAGGTGAAGACGACCGCCACAAAACCGACAACAGCGACGACCGCGATCTTCTTGCCCTTCCAGCCCCTGAGCAGCCGCGCGTGGAGGTAAAAGGCATAGACGAACCAGCTTATCAGCGACCATGTCTCCTTGGGGTCCCAACTCCAGTATACGCCCCATGCCTGATCCGCCCATATCGCCCCGAATATGAGACCGCCGAGCGTAAAGATAGGAAATCCGATCGCAATGCTCCTGTACGTGATCTCATCGAGGATGTCCGCATTGACGGAAAGAGTGGCGACGACCCTCTTCAGGAGATATCCGTACCTCCAGCAGAAGAAGAGTACCGAGGCCGCCGCGACAATACTGAAAAGGGAAACCACGGGTGACGGGCTCAGGAAGGAAGCCCTGAACAGATAACTCTTCATAAGCCGTTCAGCACCCTGACCGCCGACCTTGAAGGTGAGAAAATCAAGCCCCATGGCGGCGAGCATGACAATGAGTATCCCGACCGCAAGCGTCCAAAAGATATAGGACGCCTCATCCCTCTTCTCAGTGGTCACAATGAGGTACATCAGGCCGGTGCAGAATGCGAGGGCAAAGGTGGAATAGGCGATGAAACTCATCATTACGTGGACAAGGAGCCAGTTGCTCTGGAGCGCCGGCACAAGGGGCTGTATGTCCTTCGACATGCCGGTCAGATCGATGAAGGCGAGCGCAAGGCCCGCGATCGGCGTCACAAAGGCCCCGAACGACCTGTTCTTGTACCGGAACTCGATGATGAGGTACCCCAGAATGAGACACCAGATAAAAAATACCAGGGACTCGTAAAGATTCGTAAAGGGCGCCGCCCGGAGTATCCCCATGCGGCCGATTTCATAGAACTCCTTCCATCGGAAGAGGATCGCACAGGTCTGCGCAACAAAGCCGATGACCGTCACGGTCGTCGCGGTCAACCCGATCTGAGGCTTCCGGAACGCGAGATAGGTTATGTAAATGATCATGGCGAGGATATAGGCCAGGGTCGCGATTCCGAACAAGGTAGAACTATCCATGTATTATCTTCCCCCTTCCTTCACGTTCGTGAACGAACTGATTGCGTTGTCGATTTTCCGCTCGAAGGCCTGTCTGTTTTTGTTCGCACTGGCGCCAAGAATCACCCTGGCTCCTCCCTTTTCTTCAATCACCCTCGCCCAGATTCTCCTGTGGCTCATGAAAAAGGTGATAAAGAGTCCGGCAGCCATGGCGATGCATCCGAAGTAGACGATCCAGACGCCCGGGTCATTTCGCACCTGAAGCCCCGTATACTGGAGGCCCCAGACGTCCTGCAACTCCACGATATTGCCGTCGGGGAGTTTCCCGCTCGTCGGATACCGCTTGAATATCCAGCCGCCGAACTTCCTGTTCGTTCCCTCGTAAAAAGAGACCAGCACTGCGGGATTGGTCATCTGTTCGGCATAAGTAAAAGGCCTGCTGGTCTTCTCATCAAATGCGAGCGCAGGAGAGAAGTCTTCTATCCTGCCGACGCTATTCGTGCCCGGAACTGCAAAGGAATCACCCAGGTGGACATCCTTGTTCTCTGTCTTTCCGTCTTTTGACATTATCCTGAGCCGAAAGATGCCGTTCTGTGCTCCTGCCCCGGGCACAATGCCGTAACTGGACTGATAAAAGGTCACCCCCTCGTATCTCAGGGGGTCGTTCACGACGATCTCCTTCTTCATGACCTCTCTTCCGTCCTTGATCACCGTCAGCAGACTCTTGTAGGCCTTCGGCATATCGCTCTCACCATAAAAATCTACCTGGAACTTGTCACACCTGATGCCGAAGCCGAGAGGCCGCTCCTGCCCCGACCGTGAGTACGCGACCGTCGATACGGCGCCTTCGGGAAGATTGAGGACGCCCTTGAACCCGAAGAAGATGCCGATAATGGCGCCGCCAAGGATCACGAGTATGCTGAAGTGCGTGATATACACACCGAGGCGCGTAAAGTTGCCCTTCTGCGCATAGAACTGAGAGCCCTGCTCTTCCTTCACCTCGGCAGGAGCGGACCCGATCGCCTTTTTCACGACCTGCGCGACCAGTTCAGACTTTCCCTTCAGGACAAATTCCTTTCTGATGCTGAATCCCTTGAACTGGTCCCCGGAAAGAGGCTTTATGGGCTCCTTCACCAGCTTCATGATCTTCGGCAGCCTGTCAATGGAACAGATAATCAGGTTGGCCGCAAAGAGCAGGAGGATCGTCACGAACCACCAGGAATGGTACATATCCATAAAGCCGAGGCTGTCGAATATCCTGTATGCAGCCGGGGCCGCAGACTGCCCGAAGAGTTTAGAGAGCACCTTGATATTCTTCGTCGGTTCGACGTTCTGCTCGATGATCGTTCCGACGATGGAGGTGAGAGAAAGCACCGCAAAAATGATCACGGCGAGCTTTACCGATGCAAAAAAATTCCAGACCTTGTCTATAAACGTTTCTTTCTTCTCCACGAAAAACTCCTTGGCCGAATTTTGAGTATTTTAATATATTTCCGCGCCTTTTTACTATACAACATCGACAGGGATTCAGGGCCTCCTACGTCAGTGAGTCTGAATCCTGCCGCCGAAAATCTGGCCAATGAGCGCAGCGAGGACAAAAAGAGGTATGTACCTGAAGTCGATGTGGGACATAACCCGCATGACAAAGATGAGCGGGATAGGGAGATGGATATAGAGAAACCATTTAAAGGAATATTTCCTCTCCTTCTTCCTGAAGTACCCGAAGGGAAGGTTGATGAGCATGGTGAGCACAAAGAGAATCAGTACCAGAAAAGGTTTCACGCCGAGAGTCATTTAGGAAATTACCTTAAGAAGACGCAATAAGTCAAACGGGACCCCGCATTGACCTCTCCGGCAAGAGACCTTATAATTTCCTGAAAGGCCGGGGGCCACTGTAGTTCGATGACCCGTGGTGTGACAGGAGGA
>DATJWU010000124.1:0-2057 GCA_035501055.1 Thermodesulfovibrionales bacterium | reverse complement strand
TGATCGCCGATAAGAAGGGTCGGAATCATCGATCCCGAGGGTATCTTGAACGCCTGGACAAAATAGGCCCTGATGAACAGGGCAAGCAGAAGGGCCGTTGCAATCGCCTTTGTATATTCCCAGAAAATGGCCTGTGTGTCTTTCTTCACTGTTCCTCCGGATAAAGAATAAAAATCCTATTTCGTAATTTGCGTTTTTGTGACAGCCCTTTGGCCTGCAAAAAAACTTATTCCACCGCCGAACTCGCAGAGAACGCTGAGCACATCTTTTGATTTCATTCCGAGAACTCCGTGCTCTCTGTGTCCTCCGCGGTGCACCCCGTCCGTCATTTCACTTCACCTTCAGTACCGAAAGAAAGGCCTCCTGGGGAACCTCTATCCTGCCGACCTGCTTCATCCGCTTCTTCCCCTCTTTCTGTTTCTCAAGAAGTTTTCTCTTTCGCGTGATGTCTCCGCCGTAGCATTTGGCGAGGACGTCCTTCCTCAGCGCCTTTACGCTCTCCCGGGCAATGATCTTGCTCCCTATCGCGGCCTGTATCACCACTTCGTAGAGCTGCCTCGGGATCACCTGCCTCAGTTGCTCGGCGATTTGCCTGCCTTTATAATACGCCTTATCCCGGTGAACTATCAAGGAAAGGGCGTCCACTGCCTCGGCGTTCAGCAGGATGTCAAGCCTCACCAGATCGGATTCGCGGTAGCCGACGAATTCGTAATCCATCGACGCATATCCCTTTGAGATGGATTTCAGACGGTCATAGAAGTCCCAGAGGATCTCATTGAGGGGGATCTCGTAGACGACCTTGATGCGCTCTCTGCCGACGTAATGGAACTCTTTCTGTGTGCCGCGTTTCTCCTGGCAGAGATCGAGCACCGGGCCGACAAAGACCTGGGGCACAAAGATCGTCACCTTCACGAAGGGTTCCTCGATCAAAAGGCACTTCTCAGGCAGTGAAGTCGGATTGTCCACAAAGATGACGTTCTCCCGCGCGTCGGTCACCCGGTAAATGACCGTGGGAGCGGTGCTTATGAGCGACAAGCCGAACTCGCGTTCGAGCCTTTCCTTGATGATCTCCATGTGGAGGAGCCCGAGGAATCCGCACCTGAACCCGAAGCCGAGGGCCGAGGACGTCTCCGGCTCATAGGAGAAGGAGGAATCATTGAGCCTCAGCTTTTCGAGGGCGTCCTTCAGTCCCTCGTACTGATGGGTCTCGGTCGGGTAGAGGCCGCTGAAGACCATCGGCTTTATCTCCTTATAGCCGGGGCAGGGTTCCGTTGCCGGGTTCACTGCATCGGTTATGGTATCACCGATCTTCGTTTCACTTACGCTCTTGATCCCGGCGATGATATAGCCGACCTCTCCGGCGGCGAGTTCCTGAACGGACTCCATCTTCGGCGTGAAGACCCCCACCTGCAGGACTTCGAAATCCTTGCCGGTGCGCATCATCCGGACCTTAACACCCGGCCGCACCCTGCCGTCGAAGACCCTGACGAGAACGATCACGCCCTGATAGTTGTCGAACCACGAGTCGAAAAGGAGAGCCTTGAGGGGTTTTTCCGCGTCCCCACCTGAGGGAGGGATCTTTTTCACAATCGCCTCGAGTATCTCCTTCGTGCCGATTCCTTCCTTCGCGCTTGCGAGCACGGCATCCGAGCTGTCTATGCCGATGATATCCTCTATCTGCTCCTTCACCTTTTCGGGTTCAGAGGCCGGCAGATCTATCTTGTTGATGACCGGGATGATCTCCAGATTGTGTTCGAGCGCGAGGTAGGTATTCGCCACGGTCTGCGCCTCGACACCCTGGGTGGCATCGACAATGAGCAGTGCCCCCTCGCAGGAGGCGAGGCTCCGCGAGACTTCATAGGAGAAATCCACGTGGCCCGGGGTGTCGATGAGATTCAGTATGTACTGTTCCCCGTTGTCGGCGCTATAATTGAGCCGCACCGCGTGGGCCTTGATGGTAATACCCCTCTCCCGCTCGAGGTCCATGGAATCGAGGACCTGCGCGGTCATCTCGCGCGAACTCAGCGCGCCGGTATATTCAAGCAGCCTGTCGGCAA
>DATJWU010000123.1:0-5539 GCA_035501055.1 Thermodesulfovibrionales bacterium | reverse complement strand
TGTAATTGAAACTCCTCGCCCCGAAAGGACAGGCGGCCATGCAGAACCTGCAGCCGATGCAGCGGTGCATGTCCTGCATCACGATCCCGTCGGCCCTCTTGAAGGTCGCCTTGGTCGGGCAGACGCGCACACAGGCGGGATTTTCACAGTGGTTGCAGAGCACGACGAAGGGCATGTCTTTTACATGCTCGCCCATGTACTGGTTCTCCTGTCCGGGGAAGGCATTCCCATAATTCTCTTTCCATATCCACTTGATCTCGCTCTTTATGTCCACACTCCCGTCGGGCAGCTTCATGTCAGGGACATTGTGGATCTTGTGGCATGCAGCGGTCACGCGCCTGAAATCCTCCTCGGTCGTAAACTTCGACATATCCACCACCATCGCCCAGTGCTTCGCCTTCAGCATCTCCTTGTTCGGCTCGACCTGCGGGGGCGTCAGGCCTTTTTCCCAGATCGTATGGGTGGCGGATGCAGCCGTCGCGCCGAGCCCCAGAAGGGAGGTGAAGCCCGCGATCCTTAAAAATTCTCTTCTGTCCATGCTCATGATCTGTCCTCCTTCGGAGCGATGTGGCAATCCCAGCAGAAGGGCTTTACCGCCATATAGTTATGACACTCGTCACAGAACTTCTTCTTGTTCGAGTGGCAGTGCATGCAGGTGTTTTGAAGGCTCATTTGAAAAAGCTTTCCTGACGTGTCGCTCCGGTACGTCGCATTGGCGTCGCGCACGACCGAATCCCTCCAGTTGTTGAGCAACTGCATGTGTTCCGCCCTCATAAATTCCCTGGACTCTATACACTCCTTCTTGCCGTAGGTCTTCTCCCATTCCTGGATTGCCGGGGTATCGACTTTCGGTTCCGGCTTCACATTGGCCTTCCCGAGCTGAAGAAAGAAGGGGAAGGTCGCGAGGAAGAAAAAAATGATGAGCCCGACAATGATTGTGCCTCCGTTATAGAGTTTCATTACTCACTGACCTCCTTTCCCGGTAAAGGCTCAAGCCGCAGGTCCTGAGTCCTCTCCTTCTCGCCCTTCATCACGAGGGCGTTGCCCACGAGTTCCGAAACGCCGGCGACCGCGACGCCGGGCACCCAATAGTCTATCGACGTGGTGAGGGTCGCCCTGTCGATGGCACAGACATTCGCCACGAGGTTCACCCCGTAATGGTCTTTCACATGCTTCACCGCGTTCGCCCTTGGGAGGCCGCCCCTCAGTCTCAGTTCCATGTTCTCTGAGGCGTTCAGTCCTGTGCCGCTTCCGCAGCAGAAGGTCTTTTCCCTGATCGTGTCTTCGGGCATCTCGTAGAAATGGTTGCAGACGTTATTAATGATATAGCGCGGCTCCTCCAGCAGTCCCATGCCCCTCGAGGTGTTGCAGGAATCATGGAAGGTCACCTTCAGGTGGTCGTTCCTGCTCTTGTCGAGCTTGAGTTTGCCGTTATAGATGAGATCGGCGGTGAATTCCGAGACGTGGACCATCTTCGTCGCTTTCGCGTTCTCGAATTTCGTGCCGGTAATCGGTGAGGTCGGGACTTCAAGGAAATCGGCCGGCCCGTTCCAGGTGTCCATGTACTGGTTGAGCACCCTCCACATGTGGCCGCACTCGCCGCCGAGGATCCACTTCACCCCAAGCCTTTTGGCCTCGGCATAGATCTTCGAATTGAGGCGTTTCGCCATCTCGTTCGTGGTGAAGAAACCGAAGTTTCCTCCCTCGGAGGCGTAGGTGCTCCAGGTGTAGTCGAGCCCGAGTTCGTGGAAGAGCATCAGGTACCCCATCGCGGTGTAGGTGCCGGGATTGGCGAAGAGGTCGCCGGACGGTGTCACAAAGAGGATTTCAGCGCCCTTCCGGTTAAAGGAGGGGTTGATTCTGATGCCGGTGATCGCCTCGATGTCATCGAGAAAGAATTCGACGCTCGACGTGATCGTGTGGGGCTCGAGACCGAGGTGGTTGCCCTTCATATAGCATGCGGCAACAGGGCCTGAGATCCAGCCTATCTGCAACCCGATCATGTTCGTGAGCTCCCTCCCCATCATCGTGATCTCGGCCTGGTCGATGCCGTAGGGACAGAAGATCGAGCAGCGGCGGCATTCGGTGCACTGATAGAAGTAGTACCACCACTCCTTGAGCACGTTGGCGGTGAGGTCCCGCGCCCCGGCGATCTTCCGGAGGATCTTCCCTGCAAGGGTGAAATTGCCCCGGTATACCGAACGGAGAAGCTCGGCCCTGAGGACCGGCATGTTTTTGGGGTCACCCGTGCCGATAAAGAAATGGCACTTGTCGGCGCAGGCGCCGCACCTCACACAGATGTCCATGAACAACTGAAAGGAGCGATACCTCTTCAGGAGCGTCTGCATTCCCTCCAGGATAATCCGCTCCCAGTTTTCCGGGAGCTTCCAGTCCTCGTCCTGAGGCCTCCATTCCCTTGCATGGGGGAACCCGACCGTTTCGAGCTCCTTCGGCTTTGCGGCATGGCAGAACATGTGCTCCCTGATCTCCACAGGCGTATCCATCCACCCGGTCTTCGGGGGCCTGAAGTCTATCCTCGACAGGTCATTCGGTTTTGCGGTAAATTTTGCCATAGTTACTCCTTCTCGACTGGTATCCCAGCCTCTTTCATCTTTTCCCTGAAGTCGTTCTCGTATTCCTCATAGGTGTGCACATGGACCGGATAGTTCCATGGATTGATATGTCTC
Organism: Thermodesulfovibrionales bacterium; assembly: GCA_035501055.1. Lineage (GTDB taxonomy): Bacteria > Nitrospirota > Thermodesulfovibrionia > Thermodesulfovibrionales > UBA9159 > DATJWU01. Next base: position 2,852 of record DATJWU010000123.1, on the reverse strand, counting down.
TTCATGCGGCTGTCATTCGCCATGTTCCTCGTCGGGCTGAGGAACACGCCCCCCATATGCATCAGTTTGCTGAAGGGGAAATAGGCGAAGAGTGTGCTGATGAGAAAGAGATGAATATAGAAGATGACCCCGATTCCCTCAGGGACCGAGGGGCTGAAACTGACGAGACTCATGGTGAGCATTTTGACGCCCACGATATTCACCTTGAGGAAATACCTCATGAGTATCCCGGAGGCCACAACCCCGAGGATGAGAAAGAGAGGGAAGTAGTCGGCAGGCAGCGATATGTAGCGCATCTGCGGGATAAGGACCCTCCTCAGGAAGAGATAGGTCACTGCGGCGAGGATGACGGCGTCGGTAATATAGAGGAGCGGCACCCCTATCTGAAGGAAACTGTCGAGCACCTCGACCATCTTTATCGGAAACGGTACCTGTCCGATGAAGAACCTCAGGTGTCTGACGAGGATGATGAGAAAAGACCAGTGAAACGCGAGGCCCGCGAGCCAAAGCCACTTCGCCTCTCCATAGACGAGCTTGCCGCCGTCCTTCATCTGGGTCTTCAGATTCCTGAAGAGCGAACGGAAGAAGAACACCTCAAGGGCCATCCTGCCGATGACGCCGAGTGTAGTGGAGGGATTCTCGAGTTTGGCCTGCTTGATCCAGGGCAGGGATTTCTGCTGACCACAGGTCGAGGGTATGCAGAACGGCACCGGCGAGCCCGCCCACTTCAGGACGCGGTATATGAAGCCGATGACGAAGGTGGCGATCGCCGCATAGGGGACGACCACGCCGAAGAGAAAATAGAGGCCGGCCCCCTTCACGCCGAGATACGCGATGAGCGCAAGTGCTACTACCGCAGAGAACGCAAATATGGATCCCATGTTTCTACCTCTTCCTTTGTTCTTGGTTACCAGAGATCATGAACAGATCCGGCTATTTCTCCTTGATTTCTGTTACGAGCTTGGCCCTTTGCAGGAGCCTGTACGTCATGTTCTTCGCTTCATTCGCCTTGAGTTCATAGATCTTCTCGCGGCACTGCATGTAACGGTCGAAAGAGAGAAGGGCGAGCATATCTATCCTGGAATCGAGCGTCTGCAGCCCCTCGGGGTCTTCCACCCCGCTCCCTTCGATCCTGTCGCGCACGATCCTTTTCAGGTGGAAGAGAAAGGCGAGTTCCTGAGAAGGCGGGAGCCCCTGGAGTGCCCTGATTCTCATGATGTCGTCGAGCACGGGCGTGATACTGTCGGGATTGAACTCCTCCTCACGGGCAAGTGCGTCGAAGAGGCCTTCGAGTCCCTGGGCAATTGTATAGCCGATGGGGTTGGAGAACTGTTTGTTTTTCTTCCCCAGGAAGCCGGCCGATTCGGAAGGATAGGTCTCCATTGTCTTTTCAAACCACCCCTCCAGAATGGCGGACCTTTTTTCCGGCAAGATATCCCTGAGTTTCACTTACCTCCCCTTTGTTTCAGGCAATGCACAACGCGCTCCGGACATCGATCTCCCGATCTGGCGAATGGCGAGAGGTTTGACAGCGTCGCTTCCCCCGCAACGACAGGAGATGTCATTGCGGGGAACGTTCATGACAGAGCAATCCCCCATAGGCATTCCGGTGAGAATTGCTGCAAGAATGTGAAAAACGTTTACTTCCTGACTGTTGTTTCAGGAGCGTTTATACGCAGCCCGTCGGCTTCGGCAGTCCGGCGATCTTACAGGCCTGCTTTGCGGGGCCTCCCGGGTAGAGTTCATAGAGGTACTTCGTGTTGCCTTTCTCCGGTCCCATGACCTTTCCGATCTCCTTCACGAGTATCTTGATCATCGGCGCGATCTGGTACTTCGCGTAGTAGTCCCTGAGAAAGTTCACCACCTCCCAGTGGGCCTCGGTCATATCGATCTCCTCAAGCGTCGCGATATGACCGGCAAGCTCCTTGTTCCAGTCATCGAGGTTCACGAGATAGCCGTCCTCATCGACCTCGTATGTTTTTCCCTGAAAATCCATTGTCGGCATAACTTCTCTCCTTTCTCCTTCTCTCAAAATGGAAGGGATAGATCCCTTCTTGCGTTTCTTGTTCTTCGGCTTTGGCTATAAAACATAATATAACGGTGCACATGCCGTCAAATTAAAATAACTTATTGATAAATTTGCCTCATTTATCTATAGCGTCTTTCACCTTTATGAATATCATCCTTGCAGAACCGCTCATACGGCGTTCATCCCTGACCGGCGTGAGTGTATTTCTTCCCGGGTGGTACTCAAGGACGACCTCATCATACGCCACGGACAGGAGATCAGCGCCTTCTCCGAAGGCAAGAGTGAGCGCATCCAGATAGGCCTCGCCCACATTGTGTCCCGTGGCGTCGAGGCAGTAGACTGCGCCGCATCCGCATCTCCCGCCGGTACACTCGCCCGTCCCGGCCTTTATCGGCTCAGGGGTCCCCAGCACCACTGCGCAGAAGGGGCACCTGGCGGTTTCGTCTTTATCTTCCCTTGCCCTCGGCCTCAAAGTCGTATAGTATAAACCGGCACTACAAGGATCGTCAAACGCCTTCGCGGAGCTGCAACAAGGCCCCTGCAGCAAGCGCCCCTACGGTTGTTTCCTGAAGTTCATGGTCGCCGTATATCCTCGTCCGCCCGCCATCGGCGGTCATGGCGGCGATTTTTCCACTTCCTCTTTCAGCCCTCATCTGTGACGCAGCCACGACCGCAAGCCCCCTCACCTGGGGGTCTTCGTGATCGAGGCAGCGGATGACGAGTTCTGCCGCATCCCCGTCAAGGACGATCCCTGCGCCGGCCATCCTGCCGACGGCCCAAAGAATCCCTCCGAGGAACATCTCCTCCTCCTGGAAGGAAAGGA
>DATJWU010000122.1:0-2710 GCA_035501055.1 Thermodesulfovibrionales bacterium | reverse complement strand
CGCTCCTGTCCGGACACGCCGGAACCACACGCCGTCTGCTGGAAAGCGATTGGGAAACGACCAGATAAAAGGGCTTCATGAGCGTGACAGAGCTCCCCTATCCCGCTTCGGCATTGCGAAAAACAAGACAGGCGGCGCCGACGATACCTGCGTTGTCCCCGAGAGATGAAGGAATGATCTTCACTTTTTCAAAGAGCTGCTTGAAGGCCCGTCTCGATGCCTCCCGTATCGCCTCGTGGATATAGATGTTCCAGGCCCCGACAAGTCCGCCGGCGAGTATAACCGCTTCAGGGCTGCAGATGTTGATGATATTCGCAAGACCGACGCCGAGATATCTTCCCGCCTCCCGCAACACATCGCGCGACAGGATATCGCCGTCGAGCGCGGCGGTGTAAATGTCCTCGGGGGTCAGCTTGTAGATATTGCCCTGATGAAAGTTCCTCAACACGCTTTCCGCGTCGTGTTCGAGCGCGGTGACCGCAAATCCCAGGATGGCCTTGCCCGCGGCATAGGACTCGAGACAGCCATAATTGCCGCAGGAACATTTGACGCCGTTCGCGATAATGCTCATATGGCCCAGCTCTGCCTCGACCTTCATCAGCCTTCCGTCATGGATGATCCCGCCGCCGATGCCGGTGCCGAGGGTGAAGAGCACGAAGTTCCTGAAATCCCGCCCCGCGCCGAGCCACGATTCACCAAGGGCCGCGACATTCGCATCGTTTTCGATATACACCGGAAGACCGGATTTGTCCCGCAGGCGCTCCACAAGGGGCGCCCCCTCGATTGCGGGGATGTTCGGAGAGACCTCCACCGCCGTTCTTTCCCTGTTCAGCAGCCCTGCAACACCGATGCCGATTCCCGCAACGCCGTCGTTGAGCAATTCCTTCACCGCGCCCAGGAGCGCCTCGTCGAGCCTTTCCTGAGACGGCACCTTTATTCTTTGTCCGATCCCGCCTTCGCGCGTAACCAGAGCGACCCTCAGGTTCGTGCCGCCGAGATCGATTGCTATTGCCTGTTCTTTTTTCATCGCATGGGTTCTGTTATTACATCGCGCCACGGGGAACGGTAGAGAAATATTATTATACCACAATTCGCGCTCTTCTCCCTTTGCTGCCCCCCGATGCCGAGGACCTTTCATGAACCGTCCGAACTGCTACAATGTAAGCAGGATGAGAGCGATAGCCCTCTGGATAACCGGTCTGCCGGGAAGCGGGAAGAGCACCCTGGCGCAGGAATTGAAAAAGGCCCATCCCGATTTCGTCGTCCTCCCCATGGATGAGATGAGAAAGACGGTGACTCCGGAACCTTCCTATTCGGATGCCGAAAGAGACCTCGTGTACCGGGGGCTTGTGTATACCGCGTCAGTCCTGATCCGGCAGGGTCACAGTGTGGTCATCGACGCTACCGGGAACATGAGGAGGTGGCGCGAACTGGCACGAACCCTGATCCCGGCTTTTGGCGAGATCTACCTCAGGTGTCCTCCCGAACTCTGCAGACAGAGAGAGCGGAAACGCACCGAAACGCATGGGGCGCCGAGAGACATTTACGCGAAGGGGGAAAGAGGCTGGCCCGTGCCCGGCCTCTCGGCGCCCTACGAAGAGCCTGAAAACCCTGAGCTTCTCATTGAGACAGACAGGCTCTCGCTCCCTGAAGCGGTGCGCCTCGCCGAAGAACTGATTGCGAAGATGCGTGCCTGAGTTGGCAGAAGCGATTGCCGAAGGACTCACACCTCCCCCAGGGACCGGCTATGGATGGATAACACGGCCTAGAGCTTGATCGAACCGAGGCCGAGCAGGGTGAAATGCACGGTCACGCTGAGATTACTCTGATTCTTGGTAAGCATCGTCGTCACCCCCCAGCACTGCGCCTGGTACTTCAGCTTCGCGATGATGTCCTTGAGCCCCCCGTTCTTCGCGTCGTACCAGAAGCTCGACTCCGTCGAAAGCGTCTTCGAGAAGACAGCGTTCAGTCCGACGGAGTAGAACATCGTATTCTCCGCCCTGTTGTACCTCTCGCCGAGCGCAAGAGTGGCGTTGCCGGGCATCGTTATCCCCAGGTCGGAATTCATGATCTCGAGCGTCCCCGACTGGACGCTGACCTGGGTCTCGGTCCTGAGAAGAAACGGCCTCTGGAGCAGCGCATCGATCTTCACCGGCTGGAAAGCGCGGTTGCCCTGATAGGCGTCAACGTCCTGCCGTAGCCGAACCGTGAGAAACTCTCCTTTCTTGTCGGCGAACCTGTTGAGGAGGGACAGCTCCCCTGTTGCGGTCTTCGTATACAGCTCCGTAGAATCAAATAGAGGAAGATTCGATCGCGCATCCGGGATATAGGTGAAGCCGAGGGAAGGTTCGAGGATATGGAGGAATGCTCCGTACTGCTTTACCAGCCGCGTATGAGCCGTGACCGAGTAATCAAAACTCTCCCGATGGGGAGAACTGCCGAAGTCGTCGCTCTGTGAGAGGGAATAGGCGGTTTCCCGCAGGCCTAATGATTGGAGGATCGTGATGTCCTTCCCGAAAGAATAGGAGAGTCTCGGGAAGACGTCCAGTCTCTGGCCGCGCGCATCGCTTTCCCTCCAGAAGTTCGTGATCGACGAACTCAGCGAAAACGTCACCGGTCCGATCCCCGAAGGGTTCACGGCGTACCCGACCTCGGGGAGCCTCTGGGGGACTGTGGATTGCTCAATTGAGCTGTCGAGATTGAAGAGATA
>DATJWU010000121.1:0-5397 GCA_035501055.1 Thermodesulfovibrionales bacterium | reverse complement strand
TACGAGGCATCGGTCCTCGCAGGAAAGAACATAGAAAACGAAGACGACATGGAAAAGGCGGCAGTGGTTTTGAAGGCGATGGGTCCCGAGGTGGTCGTCATCACCGGGGGCCATCTTGAGGAAGTGACCATCGACGTTTATTACGACGGTACGGAACTCCACAGGATAGAGTCGCCCAAGCTTAGCGGAGAGTATCATGGCACAGGGTGCGCCTTCTCTGCCGCAATCGCTGCATCCCTCGCCGAGGGCCGTTCGCCGCTCGATTCCGTGAGGAGGGCAAAGGAATTTGTGACCGAGGCGATCCGCAGGGCGTATCACCCCGGCAAGGGGATGGGAATCCTCTACATATAATAAGCAGGAAACAGAGGCCTTTTAACCACAGAGACATAGAGACAAGAGGAAATGATAAGAATTTGCCACAGAGTTCACAGAGCACACAGAGCAAGAAAGCATAATACAAACTTCGCTTTTCACGATTCACGGTTTTTTTCACCATTCACGATTCACGACTCACGGTTCACGGTTCTTTCCCTATGGCTAAGATAAAGACTTTTTTCCAGTGCCAGGCCTGCGGATACACGAGTCCGAAATGGCTGGGGAAATGTCCCGACTGCGATGCGTGGAACACCATGGTCGAGGAGAAATCCCTGTCAGGCCGGCACCAGGGCCAGTCGGGACACACCAGGCCGCAGCCTCTCCCCCTCAGCGCCGTTTCAGGCAGCAGCGGCAGGAGAATATCCACGGGGATCAGGGAACTCGACAGGGTCCTCGGCGGCGGTGTGGTAGAGGGCTCGGTAATTCTCGTGGGCGGTGATCCGGGGATCGGCAAATCTACACTCCTGTTACAGACCGCGGCAAATCTCGCGGGACGGCCTGGGACCGTGCTCTATGTGTCGGGTGAAGAATCTCCCGAGCAGATCAAGCTCAGGGCCGAGCGGTTATCGGTGAACTCGGACACGATCATCCTCCTTCCAGAAACAAACCTCGAGGGGATCCTCAATGCAGCGGCAGGCATATCGCCCGGAACGGTGATCATCGATTCGATCCAGACGATGTATACCGACGAGTTCCCCTCGGCTCCCGGCTCAGTAGGCCAGGTAAGGGAATGCGCGGCCAAACTGGTCTCTTTCGCAAAACGTTCGGGGACCGCACTTTTTCTTATTGGTCATGTCACTAAGGAAGGGGCGATCGCGGGTCCCCGCGTGCTTGAACATATCGTCGACACGGTCCTCTATTTTGAAGGCGACCGGGGACATTCGTTCAGGATACTGCGCACGGTGAAGAACAGGTTTGGCTCGACCAACGAGATCGGCGTCTTCGGGATGACCGACTCGGGCCTTGTCGATATCGAGAATCCTTCTGAACTATTCCTTTCGGGGAAGCCCAGAGACGTCCCGGGCTCGACGGTGGTGTCGAGCATGGAGGGGACGCGACCGCTTCTCATCGAAGTTCAGGCACTCGTTTCGCCGACGACCTTCGGCATGCCGAGACGAACCTGCATAGGGGTAGACTTCAACAGAGTGAATCTCCTTGTCGCCGTCATGGAAAAAATGGCCGGTCTCCACCTCGGAGGCATGGACATCTTTGTAAATGTGGTCGGAGGGATAAAGATCGTTGAGCCTGCCGTCGATCTCGGAGTGATCGCGTCGATCGCCTCGTCGCTCCGCGAGATTCCGGTCCACCCCCGGACGGTGGTCTTTGGGGAGGTCGGCTTGTCGGGTGAAATACGGGCAGTCGGCCAGGTTGATGCGAGGATCAAAGAAGCCTCAAAAATAGGATTTCAGCGTGCGGTGGTACCGAAGACAAACGCCGACAAGGCAAAAGGCACGTCAGGGTGCGACATTACCGGAGTGAGCAGTGTGGATGAGTTCCTGGAAGTTATTTTCCAATAGGCGATGGGCAATGGGCAATAGGTCATCGGTAAGGAGTCATCTGCTTGGTGCCTATCGCCTGGTGCCTGTTACCCTGTTTCTTCTTGCCTGCTTTCTTGTGCTCTCCTGCGCACCGAAAAGGGTCGAGATGCCCTCCTTTGAGGGCGTGACGCTAGAAGACGAATTGGCGAGACGGTGCGCCGTACAGGCGCTCACCTCGACCTTTTCGATAGAATTTGAAAAGGACGGGGGTGTGGTCAAGGGCGACGCAGTGCTCAAGCTGACCCCGGAGACCCTTGAACTGCGCGTCTACTCTCTCGGCTTTCTCGTCGCGGAGGTCACCGCCGATGAGACGAGCACGACCAGCGACCCTCCGATTGACAGGAACAGGATTGCGCTGCTCGTCGAAGGGCTCAGGAACAGTTTTTTCTGGTGGTCAATACAAAACGGCGAGATAAGGGAGGAAGACAATATATACCGCGTCCGTAATTCGTGGAGAAGGGTCTACATCAGCAAGAAGACATTCCTGCCCGAACGGCAGGTCATCGAACTTGAAGACGGCAGGGAGCTTGAAGTGACGTACGAGGAACCGGACCGCATCAGCGGGGTATGGTTCCCTTCCCGACTGCGGATAGCGCTTTCCCGGTACTCGGTAAATCTGAAGATCAAGACGCTTTCGGTCACTCCCCCGTAAGCCCGAGATCTATCGCGACTCCCTTGATGATCTGACTGCCGATCTGTCTTTCCTTGAGGAGGTACCCTTCGAGGAGTGCGTTGTCGCAGATCGCATTGATGAGTCTCGGGGTCCCGTGCGAGTAGGAAAAGATGGCGGCGAGGGATTCATCGAGAAAGATACCGTCCTGTGCCCCTGCCACCTCCATGCGGTGATTGATATAGTTTCTCGTGTCTTCCGCGGAAAAGGGTCTAAGGGTAATCTTCATCGCCACCCTCTGTTTCAACGGCTCATCGAGCGCAAGGACCTCTTCGAGATTTGAGAGCCCGAAAAAGACGAGATTGATCATCTTGCCCCCGGGCATCTCCATATTCAGAAGACCCCTGAATTCCTCCATGATCTCCGTCGATTTCAGCATCTGCACCTCGTCCATCAACAGGACCGCCGTCTTCCCGCTTTTGCCTATTTCGAGGAGCGCCCGGTAAAGATGACTCAGCAGGTCTACCTTGTCGTCGGGGATCGTCTTTACCCCGAGCTGCATCGCGAATTTCTTGAGAAGCCATTCCGAGCTCACGGACGAATGGATGATCACGAGGAGCGTCGCTTCATACCGGGCCTCATCCAGATCCTCAAGGAGCCTTCGTGCGAGTGTGGTTTTCCCCGCACCGATATCGCCGATGACCACCGCGAGGCCTTTCTTCGTGTCGATTGCGTATTTCAGTTTAATAAGGGCCTGTGCGTGCTGGGGACTGTTGTAGTAGAACCTGTTGTCCACCACATTCGAGAAGGGGTGCTCTCTGAGATTATAATATTCCAGGTAATCCATCGTTCATGGTCAGAGATAGGAAATCCGGTCCTTTTTTTCTTTCACCGGGGCCGCCGGTTCAGGCCTTTCGTTCGCACTCTTAAGCGCGGTCACACTCTTAAGCTCGGTGATTTTTTGGGCGACCTCCCTGAACTGGGAGTCCCATCCGTAGATTTCGCTGAAGATGTCATATGCCTCTTTCAGCGCTCCGTTCTTCTCATAGGCTGAGGCGAGATCGTACTTCGCCCCCCAGTAGGACTCATCGCGCGTTTCGATTTCGGGAAGAACACCCTTGAAGGCATCGATGGCGAGGGGAAATAACCCCTTCTCCATATAACAGATTCCGAGCATGCTCAGCGAACGGACAGAAAGTCGCCGGTCCTTCCGTGATGTCTGAAACTCCTTTATCGCATCGTCGATGAGGCCCATTTCCTTGTAGGCTATGCCGAGGTTGTAGTGCGTTTCATGATCCTCCTCATCGAGTTCTTTTTCGAGTCCTTTCTTGAACTCTTCAAAGATATCCAGCACATCGCTCTCGAGGTGAGGTTCAGCAGCCTCCGGGATCTCGACCGGTTCCGTTTCGGAGAGGGTGAACTCCTCAAGGCTGAATTCTTCCTCGGGCTCCGCGCCTTCCTGAACTCCCGGCGCCTCAGAGGCCGCTCCCTGAACGGACGCGATCTTGTCCCGCAGTTCACTATCGTCAGGGAAAAGGGAGAGCAGTTTTTGATAGATCCGCAGGGCATCCTGCGTGAGGCCCTGGCGGAGATAGAATTCCGCCTCTGCAAGCTCCTCGCTGTAATCATCCAGCAGCGCGCCTTCGGGAACCGGAAGCCCCGCGGTCCCTTCTGCCCTAGGCACCCGTTCCAGGAGCCTCGGATCCCCGGGGTTTATTCCGGCGGCCTCCTTCAGGATCTCATCTCTCTTGCGGGTTTCGCCGGTTCTCTCATAGAGACCGGCGAGGGCGATGCATTCAGTCATTGCCTCTTCCCGCTCATTCGTTTCGAGATAGAGAGTCTTCAGCCGCATGCGCACATCCACATTCTCGGGCTCCTCCACCCTCAGTGCTTCGAGGATTGAACGGGCATCCCCGTACAGGCCATGCCTGACGAAAATGTCCGCGTCCCGAAGCAGATATTCCGCAGACTTTCCTTCTTCCGGGACGGGCGGCTGGCCCCCCGTTTTTATTTCTGCTGCCGCAACCTTCTTCTTAAGCAGGAGGTCGTCGGAATGAATCTTCAGCGCCTCCCGGTAGTGCGTGAGGGCCTGGTCCGTCAGGCCCTTGTCAGAAAAAAGATCGGCCAATGAGATGCTTTCGAGGTAGAAGGCCTCCTGGTCATCGTCCTGCTGATGCAGCGATACGAGGAGGGTACCGATCCCTATCGGGTCCAGGTCCCTGAATTGGCCTGCAAGTTCGGCTGCCTCATGAAACCTCTTCTCATGGACGAACGAATCGACGACCTTGCGATAGGATTCCCAGGCCTTTTGCAGGTTGCCTCCTGCGCGGTAAATCTCTCCCATGAGTCTGTGGGGACCGCTTTCGAGGGGATATAATTCAGCCATCCGTGTCAGGTATGTGATGGCGTCATCGTCATTTCCGAGTTCACGGGAAAGGAAGGCGCACCTCCGCAAAGATTCCGCATCGGCCGGATCCTGGCCGAGCGCTTTTTTCGCGTAATCAAGCGCCTGCATGGTGTCGCCCCTCTTCTCGTGCAGGGCGCTGAGCCCGAGAAGTGCTCCCTTGTCATCGGGCCTGATATCAAGGACCTTCTCGAGGCACTGCGCCTCCTGCTCAACATTCCCCTTCTCCCCGCAGAGCCGTGAGATCTCGAGGTACTCCCTGACCGCATCCGGGATGAGCCCTTCTTTCAGGAAGACTCCGGCGACTTTTTCTCTGAGGGGGATGTTCGCGGGCGCCAGGGACAGGATCTTCTCATAGGTTGCGAGGAACTTGTCTTTTTGTGCATCCCGGGAAAGAATATCGGCTGCCGCCAGATAGTATTTTATGGCATCGGTAAAGAGTCCCTTTTCCTCGCTCAGTTCTCCGAGGG
>DATJWU010000120.1:0-6456 GCA_035501055.1 Thermodesulfovibrionales bacterium | reverse complement strand
AACAAGTAGCTGCCCCATTCTGGAAAAACCGAAGGTCAGCAATCTTTGTTCACCGATAGAATGGTCTGGATCGTTAAAGCTTAATGCCAGGGGATCACCAAACACACTTGGCGCCTCATGAAAAGAGATGCCATGCTTCTTGAGGTTGGCGTCGGATTTAATAGGATCCCATTCAAATTTCATTTGCTATTTTATCATTGTTTTATAATTTTGCGGTCTAACATTGTCTTTTATCTTTTTTCTACGTTTTCTCACTCTTGGTGTTCTGATCTGCCTTCGGACGGTATAATTCGGTCATTTTATTATTTCGATGAGGGCATACATGACTTCTAAGGTGCAGAGCTGATTTGCGGACATAAACCCCTCCTCCATTTCCCACACGTCACCCTCTCTTTTATACCCCTCTGATCTCACCAGTGTCAAGTGAAAACGGTCCTTTTGTAAACTCACTTGCAGCCTTGCCCTTTTCGTGATATGAAGTAAGTATATCCCGGAAGGAGGAAGCCATGACACAGGGAAGATTCACACGAAGAGATTTTCTAAAGACCGCCGGTGCGGTGACCGCCATGGCTGCGTTCGGACACGTCCCGGGTGAGCTATTCGCGGAAGAAGGAAGGATGGTCAAATTTCCGGAAAAGACGGACCTTATCCTTCTTACCTCGCGACCGCCGCAGCTCGAGACCCCGCTCCACTATTTCCGTGAACTCATTACCCCGAATAACGCCCTCTTTGTCCGGTGGCACATCGCGAACATTCCAACCTCGGTGGATCTGCGTGAGTGGAGACTCGCCGTCGGCGGAAACACGAACAAGGAATTGCAGCTCTCGATGCAGGATCTGAAGAAGTTTGAAAAGGTAACCTATGTCGCGGTGATACAGTGCTCGGGCAACGGCAGGAGTTTTTTCGAGCCGAGAGTCGCCGGGGGCCAGTGGAAGAACGGCGCGATGGGCAATGTCGTCTGGACAGGCGCCCGCCTCAGGGACATCCTGAACAGCGCAGGCATCAAGGCCGGCTCTGTCGATATCTCCTTCGACGGGCTTGACGCTCCGCCCCTTCCCACGGTGCCGGATTTCGTCAAAAGTCTTTCCGTCGACAAGGCGCTGGAAGAGGACATCATCGTCGCCTACGAGATGAACGGCGAACCCCTTACCATGCTCAACGGCTTCCCCGCGAGGCTCGTCGTTCCGGGCTGGTATGCAACATACTGGGTAAAGTCACTCCGGCAGATTTCGGTGTTATCAAAGCCCTTCGAGGAATTCTGGATGAAGACCGCCTACAGGATTCCCGATACACCCTGCGGATGTGTCCCCCCGGGCTCTGCGCCGAAGAAAACCGTCCCGATCACGAGGATGGATACCCGTTCCCTCGTCATCGATCCTGCAGAAGGCACACGGATCAAGGTGAACGAGCCTGTCGAGATCATGGGAGTGGCCTTCTCCGGCGGGTATAGCGTCCGGGACGTGGCCGTCTCCCTCAATGGCGGAAAGACCTGGGGAGAGGCGAAACTAGGGCAGGACAGGGGCCGCCATTCATGGATCCAGTGGTTCTTTCCGTGGAGGCCTGCAGCCCCCGGCAAATATGCGATCATGGCGCGGGCCACGAACAGCGTCGGTGAGTCACAGCCCTTCGAGGGTCTCTGGAACCCCGCGGGGTACCTCTGGAACAAGATCGAGAAGACGGAAGTTATCGTCACATAGGACCTAAGTATGAAATTCATCCGGAAAACAAAAAAGGAATTGACCGCAGAGGACAGGGAGATCACCGAGAAAGCACTTCTTTCTCACGAACGAGATTCTTGTGCAAAGCTTGAAAGAGTATTTTCTTTTCTCTGCGTGCTCTGTGCCCTCTGTGGTGAAAAGAGCATTTCAGTTTCCGGTTTCTCCGGATTAGGAGGGTGATATGAAGAGATTTCTTATTGCGCTTTTGGCGCTCTCTCTCCCTGCAGGGCTTGTCTTCGCCGGGTCGCAGGACCCCGTCCACTCCATCACCCTTCCCGCGGTCAGGACGGAACTGAAGTCGGGGGACGGGAGGGAGAAGACCGAAACATTCTGCGCCATCTGCCACAGCCTTGACTACATCACCATGCAGCCGAAATTCTCAAAGGCCCAATGGACCGGGACCGTAAACAAGATGAGAAAGGTCATGGGCGCCCCGATAAACGAGGACGATGCAAAGAAGATCACAGACTACCTGGCCGTGCATTACGGCACAGGAAATTGAAAGGAGGAAGTGAGCTATGAAGAAGATCCTTGCAGTATCCGCAGTTGTGGCCTCAGTCTGCCTCTTGGGAGCAATCGCTTTTGCAAAGGAGGAGGCCAAGGCAAGCGCCGGGGAGACACTGTTTAAACAGCATTGCGCGGTCTGCCACCCCGACGGCGGCAATATCATCAATCCGAAAAAGACGCTCCACAAGAAAGACCTCGACGCAAACGGGGTGAAGAAGGCTGAAGATATAATGGGCAAGATGAGAAACCCCGGGCCGGGCATGACGAAGTTCGACAAGAAAACGATTTCGGACAAGGACGCGAAAGAGATCGCCGAGTATGTGCTGAAGGCCTTTCAATAGGACACGGCAGGGCATCGGGGGACCACCATGAATAGGCTCATCAGTACCGCGTTGCTGGTCGCTGCCTTCCTGTGTGCGGGTACCGCCTTTGCCGGCAGCGATGAAGACTTGATGAAGAGGGCCAGTGAGGCCCTTGGGCCGTTGCCCGCTTCCATGCCGTCTGAGGAAAACCCTCTCACCGACGCGAAAGTGAAACTCGGCAAGGTCCTGTACTACGAGACGAGGATCTCGATAGACGGCACCGTAAGCTGCGCCAAATGCCATCCCCTAAGTCTCTATGCTGCTGACGGATTGAGGAAGGCGGTCGGAAACAATTGCAGGCCGAACCCGAGGAATTCACCGACGATATTGAACGCCGCAGGCCAGATATCGGCCCACTGGATCGGGAACAGGAAGAGCGTTGAAGACCAGGCGAAGCAGGCATTGATCGGGCCTCCGTCCTTCGGCATGCCTTCCTATGAGGCGGCAGAGAGGAAGCTCGCCTCGTTCAGGGAATACCGGGAACTGTTCGGGAATGCCTTTCCCGGCATTGCCCAGCCGATAACCGCTGACAACTTTGCAAAAGCGGTAGGGGCCTTTGAACGCACGCTCGTGACTCCTTCGCCCTTCGATGCCTTTTTGAAGGGCAAAAAAGAGGCACTGACAGAACCGCAGAAGAAGGGGCTTCAGACGTTTCTCGATAAGGGGTGCGCAACCTGCCATTCCGGCCCTTTCGTCGGAGGGCAGATGTACCGCAAATTCGGAGTACTCGAACCGTATGCGAAATACACGAAAAGTATGAGCGTGGATACGGGACGGTACGAGGTCACGAAGAAAGACGAGGACCTCTTCGTATTCAAGGTCCCGGTTCTCAGAAACATCGAGAAGACCTCGCCCTATTTTCATGACGGCTCCGTGGACCATCTCGGTGACGCGGTCGGAATAATGGCGAAGATCCAGCTGGGGAAAGACCTGACCGGCCAGGAGGTAAGCGACATCACGGCCTTCCTTGCCTCCCTGACCGGAACAATACCCGAAGAGGTATTGCGGGTCCCCCTGCTGCCGTCGGAATAGGATAAGGAGCAGGCATCCCCTCACATGATAAAGATCAAAAGGATATACGACCCTTCTTCGAAGGATGACGGCGTCAGAATCCTGGTCGACAGGTTATGGCCCCGGGGGATCAGCAAAGAGGCCGCGGCGATCGACGAGTGGGAGCGCGACATCGCGCCGAGCGATGAACTGAGGAAGTGGTTCTCCCACGATCCTGCCAAATGGCAGGAGTTCAGGAAAAGATATGTGAGCGAACTCAAGAAGAACCCTGAGCTGATCTCGAAACTCAAAGCGCTGGCACGCAAAGGGCGGATCACTCTCCTTTTTGCGGCAAAGGATGTCGCGCACAACAACGCGGTCGTGCTCAGGGACCTGATAGGCGAATAACGTGATAACCATTATCCAAAAGGAGGACAGGTGAGCTTCAAAATACTTGTATCGACAGACGGTTCAAAGATGGCCCAAAAAGCGGCCCGTTTTGCCGTAGACCTTGCAAAGAGGCTGAATGGCTCTCTTACGATCCTGGGTGTCATCGATGCGCGCTCCCTCATCAGCCAGACAATCCCCGCAAAGGCCTCAGCGCTTCATATCGCAGAGCCCGCAGAAGATTACCTTAGAGAGGCGGCCCAGGAGTATGCCGGAGAAATAAAGACCCTGTGCGACAGAAGAGGCATTAGGGCAAAGGTCCTCATAACCGTGGGACATCCCGTCGAAAAAATCGTAAAGGAGGCGGCACGGTCCAAATCAGACCTTATTATAATGGGATCGAGCGGCAAAAGCGCCCTTAAGGCAACGGTACTGGGAAGCGTCACTTTCGGCGTCCTCCAGAGTAATACGAAAATTCCGGTGCTCGTCATAAGGAGATGATTTCCGAACAATTCCTGGACTCGCTTCGGTACACTCCCGGAATGAACGAAGACGTCCCGTCCTCTCTCACGTAACGAATGTATGAGAGAGGTACCGTGGTATTCCGCGCTCGTCGCGCATTTCCCCTACCTCGGATTGTTCCTTCTCCTCATCCTGGGGGGCATCGGACTGCCCTTTCCCGAGGACGCCACGCTCATTCTCTGCGGGGTTCTGATCTCGGTGGACGCGATACGGCCGATCGAGGCGGTCTGTGTCGTGTATGCAGGGGTGCTCGCTGCCGATCTTTTTCTCTATTGGGTGGGAAGGAAGTACGGTCCTGCGATCATCAAACACAGAAGGTTCCGCAAGATAGTATCCCCGAAGACACTCGCTGCGATCAAGAAAAAATTTGACCGGTGGGGCATTCTCGTCTTACTCGTCGGGAGACATCTGGTGGGACTGAGATCCCAGATACTGCTTGTCTCCGGGGTGATGAAAATGCCTCCGGTGAAATTCCTCATCGCAGACGGCGTATCCTCCCTAATTACCATCGGACTCATGGTCGGCGCAGGATACATGGGCGGGAACAGCCTCCAAGTCATACGGAAGGACATAACGAAGCTCGGACACCTCGCCGTAGTGCTTGTCGTCGTCGGCCTGATACTCCTCTTGTTTTTCCGGCACGCCGCGTCGCGCAGGACGCGGTAGAGGCAGGCCACTAGGGTTCCTGTCTTTTCCTCGAGGCAAGTTTGTTCAGGGCGTTGATATAGGCCTTTACAGAGGCGACGATAATGTCGGTATCAGCTCCGGTACCGCGGGCCTTCTTCCCCTCTTCTTCAAGGGATACGTACACCTCGCCCAGGGCGTCGGTGCCGCCGGTGATGCTCTTCACCTCGAACTTCAGGAGACTGCTCTTCGTGTGGGTGAGGTCTGCGATCGCGCGATACGCCGCATCCACCGGGCCGTCGCCGTGGCCGGTCGTTTCGAGGATCCGGTCGCCCACTTTCAGTTTCACTGCGGCGGTCGGCTTTTCCTGGAGTCCGCTCGAGACCGACAGATCGACAAGCCGGTACACCTCGGGCACCTTCGACACCTCCTCGGAGACAATCGCTTCGAGGTCTTCGTCGAAGATGTCCTTCTTCTGGTCCGCGAGGCGCTTAAACGTTTCGAAGGCCCTTTCCAGCTCTTCCGGAGCCAATTCATAGCCCAACGCGGTCAGCCTTGTCTTAAAGGCATGCCTGCCGGAATGCTTCCCGAGCACGAGTTTGGCGCTTTGAAGCCCCACGCTCTCCGGACTGATGATCTCATACGTCGTCTTTTCCTTGAGCAGTCCGTCCTGATGAATCCCGGCCTCGTGGGCAAAGGCATTCGCCCCCACGATCGCCTTGTTCGGCTGGACAGGGATCCCGGTTATCTTCGTGATGAGCCTGCTCGACCGGGTGATCTCTCGTGTCTGTATTCCCGTATCGGCATGATAGAAGTCCCGGCGGGTCCTGAGGGCCATCACCACCTCTTCCATCGAGCAGTTGCCTGCGCGCTCACCGATGCCGTTGATCGTGCATTCAACCTGTCCGGCGCCGTTCAGCACCGCGGAGAGCGAATTTGCGACCGCGAGGCCGAGGTCGTTATGACAGTGGACCGAGATGACCGCCTTGTCTCCCGCCCTTCCCTTGATCGCCTTTATGAGTCTTCCGAACTCTTCGGGCGTAGTGTATCCCACCGTGTCAGGGATATTGACCGTCGACGCACCTGCATTGATGACCGCCTCGACAACATCGAGGAGGTAGTCTGCGTCGGTTCTCGTCGCGTCCATGGGAGAGAACTCGACATCCTCAACGAGACTCCTCGCGAGGGCGACCATCTCGGCGGATCTCTTCAGGGCCTCTTCGCGGCTCACCCTGAACTGATGCTTCAAATGGATATCGGAGGTGGAGTGGAAGGTGTGGATCCTCTTCCTCGGTGCGTCCCTGAGCGCTTCCCAGGCCTTCCTGATGTCGGGCTCCTTCGCCCGC
>DATJWU010000119.1:0-3231 GCA_035501055.1 Thermodesulfovibrionales bacterium | reverse complement strand
GTGCCTATGACTATGGACGGCACGCTGACCATGATGTCGGAGAGGATGCTGATGAGCCTCGCGATCCACCTTCCCCGCGCATACTCGGCCAGGAATGTGCCGCCCAGAATCCCGACCGGAACGCCGATCAGTGTTGCGCAGACGGTGATCATCAACTGCCCCACAAAGGCGTTTCGAAGGCCGCCGCCCTCGACACCGGGCGGAACAGGATCATTGAGGAAGAGGTCAGGGGTCAGGGCTCTTATGCCATGGAAAAGCACATCACCCAATATAAAGACGAGCCAGAAAAGCCCCAGGAACGCGGCGGCGGTGCTCAGCGCGAGTGCCACCGCCCCTTCGACTTTTCTTTTCTGCTCGGCCGTCATCGCGAATATTTCCTCTCCGCCTTCAGGAGAAAGAACTTCGCCACGGCGAGGGTGATAAAGCTCAGCACGAAGAGTACGAGGGCAAGGTAAAAGAGAGAGGAGAGGTAGATGTCCTTGTCCGCCTCGGCAAATTCGTTCGCAAGGGTCACGGTGATCGTCGCGGCTGCGTCGAAGAGGGAGGTCGTGATCCGGTGGTTGTTGCCGAGGACGAAGGCGACGGCCATGGTCTCTCCAAGCGCCCTGCCGAGGGAGAGGACCATTCCGCCGAAGACGCCCAATTTGGAATAGGGGATCACTACGTTTTTTACGACTTCCCACTGCGTTGCGCCGATGGCGTATGCGGATTCCTTCACCACCGAAGGAGTGAGATTGAAGGCGTCCCTCGATATGCTCGCGGTGAAGGGGATTATCATGATGCTGAGGATCACACTCGCCGTCAGGATATCTATCCCGAGGGGCGTTCCCTGGAAGAGGATTCCCACAACCGGCACTGCGCCAAACATCGTCTTCAGGGTCGGCTCAATAAACCTGCTCATTATGGGGGACAGGGTGAAAAGCCCCCACATGCCGTAGATGATGCTCGGGATCGCTGCGAGAAGCTCGATCGCCGCGCCGATGGGGCCTTTCAGGAAATTGGGAGCGATCTCGGTGACGAATATCGCGATGCCGATCGCGACCGGCATTGCGATCATCAGGGAGAGCACCGTGGTGAGTATCGTGCCGTAAATGTTGGTGAGGGCGCCGAAGGACTCCTTGACAGGGTCCCAGTCCGTCGAACAAAGGAATTTCCAGACGCCGAACCGTGCGATGGCAGGGGACGACTCGCGGAGAAGCTCATAGAGAATCGCGACGATAAGGATCACGACCGTAAACGACGCGGCCGCGGTCACCACAGAAAAGACTGCATCAACAGGATTCTTTTTCGCTGTTCTCGCCATCTACCGTCCTTGTCCGGGCAGGTTCTCCAAAAGACAGCGGGGCAGACGCTTATGCTGCCTGCCCCGCATTCATGATGATCTCTTACTGAATGCCGTGTTCTTTCCAGTAGGCCCTGATCTTATCCTTCAGAGAGACCGGGAGAGGGACATACACCAGCTCTTTCGCCTTCTTGTCACCGTTCTTGAACGCCCAGTCGTAGAAGGCGGTTACTTTCTTGTTCGAATCCGACTTTTCCTTTGCGAGGAGAATGAAGGTGGCCCCTGCAATCGGCCATGAATTCTTGCCGGGGGCGTTGACGAGCCAGAGATTGAAGTCCTGTTTCGGATCGAACTGCGCCGTCGCCGCGGCATCCTCGAAGGTCTTGAAGCTCGGCTCCACAATGGTGCCGGCCGGGTTCTTGAGATGCACTGAGGCAAGCTTGTTCTGCTCCGCATAGGCGAACTCTACGTAGCCGATGGAGTCGGCCGTCCTCTTCGTGTAGTTGGCGACACCTTCGTTTCCCTTGCCGCCGATTCCGACGGGCCAGTTGACGGATGTGCCTGCTCCCACCTTGCTCTTCCATTCAGGACAGACGCCGCTGAGATAATTCGTAAATATTGCGGTCGTCCCGGAACCGTCAGACCTGTGGACAACGTTGATATCGATGCCCGGCAGTTTTACCCCGGGATTCAGGGACTTGATCTTCGGATCATCCCACTTCTTTATCTCGCCGAGATAAATTTTACAGACCGCCTCTGAATCGAGCTTCATGTCTCCCGCCTTTACCCCCGGAAGATTCACTACGGGCACCACGCCGCCGATGACCGCGGGGAACTGAATCAGCTTGTCTTTACGGAGCTGCTCTGAAGAAAGAGGCGCATCGGAGGCCCCAAAATCCACCGTTCTCTCAGTGATCTGCCGGATGCCGCCTCCCGAGCCGATCGACTGGTAGTTCAGCTGCATGCCTGTAACTTTATTGTAATCGTAGGCCCAGGCCGAATAGACCGGATAAGGGAACGTCGCCCCCGCGCCGTTAAGGGTTTCCGCCGCATCCACATGACCAAAAGACAAAATGACTGCCACTACCAACGCTACTCTGAGAAATGCTCTCATGGTTCCTCCTTGATACGAGATATATTAGGATACCTGTCGATTGTTACAGTAATGTTACAAACACATTAAAATTTCGTTACACGCCTTAATTATCCCACCTCCTTCTTTCTTTGGATAGTCCCCAGGATACACTGCCTTCTATCTCCATATCCTTTCGCCGAATATCCATTCTATGAGACGGAACACAAAGAGGTGAGGTCTTGACCTGAAAACGACCACCAGGGCTGTGAGGGCGAGCAGCATACCCAGGGCAACGATAATCATCTCCCTACCATAGCACGCCGATATTACAGGATTATTACGAAGCTATTACAATATGAAGAAATGATCGCTTCCCACAGCTTCAAGTCGTTGTTGTTCGTTCGCTTTCCGTCCGTTTCGGACACGTGGCCCCTTTCAGATGAAAAGGACATTTCCTGTGCGAGGTCGTCCTGCAGTATTCGTCAAGCTGGAAGGTGCTTGGGATGTAGGGTTGTTTCAGCGCATTACAGGAAGAGAGGGTCCTTCCGGTGATAAGATGAGTACATCTCACGATCCCCTCCTCGCCGTTGAGAGGTTGCCTATCCGGGCACCAGACAGAGATCGTGAGAGCGATCTCTTCAGGCTTCTCAGCGGACATCTTGCATGGTTGCGTTCGCAGAAATAATGCCGAAAAAGACGCGCAACCGGCATCCCGCGCCTGCAGCGGGACTCCTCGGCGGAAAGCTCTTTGCATTTCATGGGTACCTCCGTTGTGGTCGGCGATATCATGCACTACGATAGCATTCATGTGTTGCATGGTTATGTCAGGAACATTAAAGTTCGGTGAATGGTAGGCAGGTAATGAAAGATCATG
>DATJWU010000118.1:0-2420 GCA_035501055.1 Thermodesulfovibrionales bacterium | reverse complement strand
TTCATCACCAACCGCGACCACAGGAGGAGAGAAGATCCGCATCTGCTCTTCAAGGAGATCGATGTTCTTTCCCGCTGCCAGGGCGGCCACGGAGAACCTGTCGCGATGCTTTGCGATGACATCGAGCGCACTGGTCCCTATGGAGCCGGTCGAACCGAGGATAACGATCCTCTTCACGCGATCAACCCGAAGGCCCTCGACATCCAGTACACAACCGGGCCCGCGAACAGGGCGCCGTCTATTTTGTCGAGAATCCCCCCATGTCCGGGGATAATGCCGCCCGAATCCTTGACACCCGCGTCACGCTTGAACATCGACTCCACAAGGTCGCCGACGATCGTGACCACGCCGATGACAAAGCCCGAGGCGATCGCTCTCGCCGTGCCCATCTGCGGAACGCAGACAACACCGAGAAACCATCCGGACAGGGCACCGCCGGCAAGGGAGCCGAACGCTCCGGCAACTGTCTTATTGGGGCTCACTTCAGGATAGAGTTTCTTCTTTCCAAGCGTCTTGCCGGCGTAGTAGGCAAGACTGTCAGAGGCCCACACGCACCCGAAGAGAAAGAGGATCCATCCGGGCCCGTCGCTCCTCAGAAGAAGCTGGAAGCCGAGCGAACACGGGATATAGAACAGTGCGATAAGGACAGGTGAGATATCACGGAGCGAAGACAGGGGATTCGGCGTTCCTGCAAGCCGCAGTCCGGAAATGATGAGAAATGCGGCAACGATCACCTCAGGGTATGCATCTTTCGAAAAATACATTGCGCAGAGTATGGCGAACCCTGCCAGGAGGCCGGAAATCTTCATCAGGCCGCGCACCCGGTACATGGAATAGAACTCGGACTGGGCAAGCGCAGAGACGACCGCAATGAGCGCGAAAAAGAAGACGGGCGGAAGCTTCACGACAGAGAGGTAGAGAAGGGGCAGCACAACTACGGCGACGGCCAGCCTCGTCAGGTGCATGCTACGTTCCTGTCCTCAGCGGAACCGCCCCGAATCTTCTTTCCCTTGTCTTGTAATCGTGAAGGGCAACGAAAAACTCTTCCCTTGAAAAATCAGGCCACAGCGTATCGGTAAAATAGAGCTCGGCATATGCGGCCTGCCAGAGCAGGAAATTGCTGATCCGCTTCTCGCCGCTCGTCCTGATAATAAGGTCGGGCGGCGGCATGCCGCAGGTATCGAGGAACGACTCAAAATACTCATCGGTAAGGTTTTCGGGTCTCACCTCAGCCTCGATGATCTTCTTCACCGCCCGCACGATCTCGTTCCTCCCGCCATAGCTCAGGGCAAGCACGAAGTTCATCCCCCTGTTCGCAGAAGATTTCCTCTCCATGTCCTGAAGGAGCTCCTGGATATTTTCCGGCAGTCTCCATATCTCTCCAATCGTCCTGAATACGACGCCTTTCTTTATCAGTTCATTGAACTCCTTCCGCAGGTAAAACTCAAGGAGTTTCATGAGGGTCGATACTTCATCATCGGGCCTCTGCCAGTTTTCAATCGAAAAGGCATAGAGCGTAAGGGTCCTCACACCGACTTCCGTGGCGGCGGAGATGATCTCCCTGACCCGTTCCGCTCCCCGCTTATGCCCTTCTATCCTCGAGAGACCACGCATCTCGGCCCATCTCCCGTTGCCGTCCATGATGATCGCCACATGGCCGGGGATTTTGCCCGATCCTACCACACTTCCTCCTTGCCGCCCTCTCTCTCCGATTGCATTGCGTCTGCGACAGCGCCGGCTGACCACACGAATAGACTCTTATCGTCCTGTGAGAGAATACACATAGAGCATCGTACCGAGGGGGCTTTCTCCCTTCATGAGGTTCTTCACCTTGAACCCGAAAAGCGGTTTGCTCAGCACGATCATTCGGTCTCCGACAATGGTATAGTCAAGGAGCGATCCCGAGATGCCGTCTATCACCACCCGCTCTTCCATCGAAAGGCCGGTCCAGACCAACGCCCTGATCTGGGAGCTTGAATAGCCCAACCCTCTCGCGACATTCGCCAGGGGAATCCTCTTCACGGAAAAGGCCTCACGGCTCCTCGAGAGCAGCCGGTCCTTTACTGCCCAGACACCCCTGCCCACCATAATCGTAGGAGAATCCTTCTTAAAGGTCGTCTCAAACCCTCCCGAATCTGCATTGCTGCGCCAGACCCGCAGGCCTTCCTTGTTGTAAAGATTCATATATCCGCTGTCGTCATAGGCGAGAATATAATTCATCCCGTCAAGGCCGTTCATGGGCGCGAAATCGTATATATTCACCCCGGCCGGGAGTTTTATCGCGTCCCCTTTCCTGAACTCACCGTTCTGATACGAAAGGGTATATACGGGCCCCTCGAATCCCTCCCCCTTCCCGTACGCCTGCGCAATAAGCTGGTTTCCGAGCCTCCTTAAGAAAACTCTGTCGCGCCAGATCTCGG
>DATJWU010000117.1:0-3985 GCA_035501055.1 Thermodesulfovibrionales bacterium | reverse complement strand
TCGCCTTCCTGCGCATGGGCCATAACATCCGAGAGGAGGTCACTGATGTAACACCCTGTCACCTCACGACTCAAATCTCCCTTCGTGGTCTTCACGTCCAGGGAAAGCTTCTCTACCACATTACTTAGGTTCAATGGCTTTGCCCTCCTTGATCTTTATGATTATTTCGACGGTGGTGCCTTCACCGACCACGGAATCGACCTTGAATTCGTCTGAGTTCTTCTTCATGTTCGGCAGCCCTATGCCGGCGCCCCATCCCATCTCTCTCACCCAGTCAGGCGCGGTTGAGTATCCTTCCTGCATTGCGAGATCGATATCGGGAATGCCGGGTCCCATATCGTCGATGACGACGCGGATCTGTTCGTCCGAGACCGCATAATGCATCATTCCTGCCGTGGCATGGATGATCACGTTCATCTCCGCTTCAAAGGTCGCTATTGCCGCCCTTCTTACGAGTTTCACGTCAATCCCGAGACCGCTGAGGATCGATTTCAGTTCGCTCGACGCCACACCGGCCTTGGTAAAGTCGCCGCCTACGAGATGGAAGCTCCCTTCCCGAACCTTCTTGCCGCTCATTTTGTCTCCTCCGTGCAGCTCTCCAGCCCTTCCACATACAGCCTCCCGCAGGAGGTGAAGCGTGAAAGCGGCGTGACGATAAGGGGGATACCCTTGGCCCTCGCCAGTTCTATTGTGTCTTTGTCGGGTCTCTTCCTGAGGACGAAGATGATCGCCTTCAGGTCGGCAATCTCGGCGGTCCTCACAACCTGGGGGTTGATAAGACCGGTGATGAGTACAGATCCCGGTTTTGCGGCAAAACAGAGCAGGTCGCTCATCAGGTCAGAGCTGCAGGCAGCCTGGATCTCGATATCCGGGTCCCCTGCATCGAGGATCACTTCCGCGTCAAGGATTTCGATCAGTCTCTTTAATGTCATGTCTTTTACCCTATCATCCCGCTGTTTTCGACGGGCAGCCTTACGAAGAAGCTTGCCCCTTTGCCGGGTTCGCTCCGGACGAAGATATTTCCCTCGTGCTTCTTGATGATCCCGTAACTCACGGCAAGCCCGAGGCCGGTACCCTTTCCGACGGGCTTGGTGGTGAAGAAGGGCTCGAATATCTTCCCGAGATGCCCTTCCGATATGCCGGGACCCGTATCGGTAAACTCTATCTCGATGAGCTTCTTGTCCTCCGACGCGTCATCGCTCAACCGCGTGATTACCGCGATTTCCCCCTTTTCGTTCATCGCGTCGGACGCGTTGATAAAGAGGTTCAAAAATACCTGCTGCAGCTGGTTCGGGTCAGCCGCAACAGAGGGAAGCGCAGGATCAAGGCTCAGGACGAACTTGATGTTGTGGAACTTGGCCTGGTTTCTCACCATCGCGATTGTGGTCTCCAGCAGCGAATTGACACTCACCAGGGCCTTCTCCGAAGTTGTTTTCCTGGAAAAGCCGAGGAGGCTCTTGACGATCTTCGAACACCGTTCGGCCTGGGCGATGATCACCTCAAGATCCTCGATGTCCTGAGTATTCTCGGGAGGGATGCGCCTGAGGAGGAGATGGGCGAAGGTCACGATGCCCGTCAGTGGGCTGTTCAATTCATGGGCCACGCCGGCCGCCATGCGCCCGAGTGAGGCGAGTTTCTCCGCATTGATGAGCTGATCGTTTGCCCTCACGATTTCTGCGGTCTTCCTCTGGACCTCCTCTTCGAGGGCCCGCGTCCAGTTCTCCATGCTCTCCCGGTAATTCTTGATGTCCCGCGCCATTGAATTGAAGGTCTGGGCGAGGAGACCCATCTCGTCGTTCGAGGGGACCTCGATAACGAAATCAAGGTCGCCCTTCGAGATCTTTTTCATACCCTCGTCGAGGAGGGATACAGGCTTCGAGACGAACTTGTAGAGGATCGTGCAGAGGACAAAGGATATGACCATGATGAAGAGACCGCCGAAGAGGATCGTCCCGATGCGGTTCTGCCGTATCGACAGATCCACCGAAGCGGTGCTGAAGTTCGTGAGGAGTACCCCGAGGATCTTCCGGTCTTTCGGGTGGTAGTGGCAGGACGCCGAAGAACAGGAAGGCTCGTTGAGAAGCGGGACCACCATGGCAAGCGTCTTCATCCCCGACGCGTCGGTCGTGATTCTCCAGTTCTGCGGCTCCGCAGCCCCGACGGGTGAGCCCTCTGGCCTATGACAGATGCGGCATGTCGCGTCACTCTTTTCCAGGACGCGGCCGACATCCCTCTTCGCTGACGCATACACGATCCTGCCCTTCTTATCAAGAACCGTCACGCCCTTGATATCGGAACTCTCGGTGATGATCTCGACGGTCTGCTCTATCGACTCTCTGTGGCCTGTCAGCATGCCGAGATAGATGCTCCTTTTTACGA
The DNA here is from genome assembly GCA_035501055.1 of Thermodesulfovibrionales bacterium. Taxonomy (GTDB): domain Bacteria; phylum Nitrospirota; class Thermodesulfovibrionia; order Thermodesulfovibrionales; family UBA9159; genus DATJWU01. The sequence continues at coordinate 1,606 of DATJWU010000117.1, read as the reverse complement.
GATCGGCGGCAGAGGAGGCGTTGCTGATAAGGCTCTTCATCATGATATGCTCTTCATAGCGGATGAAGATGAGCCCGAAGACGATGCTCCCGAGCGCCATGAGGGTGCCGACGGCGAGGATGAGCTTTCCTGCAAGGGAGTCCAGGGATTTGCGAATCATGTTGGATTTTATCACAAACGCAGGGAAAAATATCAGTGCGAAGCGGCCCTGATGGAGGGTAGATCCGGGCATGGATTTGCCGGCGTTCCGCATCCCGCCTGCGTGCTTCAAGAATCGAAATGGATGAAATTAAAGGTCGATGGATGAAATTAGAGGACGACCTGAGGGAGGCGTCGCCCTAAAGTTGCAGAATTAGATTTTCTTATATTTTTTTTGTTGACACGTAAATATCATTTGGTGTATAAAATTAAAGTTTGAAATTCCGGTATAAAGGAACCTTATGAATTATTCAGACTATTCGACCATCCCGAACGAGTACTGGCCTATAATTATCACGATGCTGATCGCGCTGGGCTTTGGCTTCGGCGCCCTCATCGTCGGTTCTCTCGTCAGGCTCCGGAGACCCTACCTTGAGAAACTCATGCCCTATGAATCCGGAAATCCACCTGTCGGAGAACCCCGTTTCCGCTTCTCCGTCAAGTTCTATATCATCGCCATGATGTTCGTGGTGTTCGATGTTGAAGCGGTCTTCCTCTACCCCTGGGCGGTGGTATTCGACAAGATCGGCACCTACGCCTTCATTGAGATGATGATCTTTATCGGGATATTGGTCGTCGGGTATATCTACGCGTGGAGGCGGGACGCCTTCAACTGGGATTGAAAGACAGTAATAAGCTATGCGTCATGCGTGACGGGTGCGACAAGATAATTTCCTTAACATATCACTCATTACCCATTACGGGTTACGCGGAAGGAGGTGAGGGTACATGGTAATAGACGGAGCAACGGCTCTGGTCGAGGTGGAAGAAGGGGTGAAGATTATCCCCGGCGCCAGCACGATCATCACGAGCCTTGACAAACTTATCAATTGGGGACGTCTTTGCTCGCTCTGGCCTGTGACATTCGGATTGGCGTGATGAGCCATTGAAATGATGACGACGGGATCGTCACACTATGATCTGGACAGGCTGGGCATTATATTCAGGGGTTCACCGAGGCAGGCGGATGTGGTCATTATCGCAGGCACGGTCACCAAGAAGATGGCTCCTGTGGTGCGGAGGGTCTATGACCAGCTACCCCTGCCCAGGTACGTAATCGCCATGGGAAGCTGCGCGTGCTCGGGCAACATCTACGACACTTACAGCACGGTGCAGGGCGCCGACACCTTCCTGCCGGTAGACGTATACGTCCCGGGCTGCCCTCCACGCCCCGAGGCACTGCTGAACGGGATCATCAAGCTGCAGGAGAAGATAAGGGGCGAACACTCCACATGGGGGGGGTGGCGGTAGGGATCACGAAATCCGACCACCGGGTCATTGAGTCATTCTGTCATCCGGCCGTTTATTGCTGCATGACACCGTATAAAGGGAGAGAAGATGGAACCGAAGCTTTTGTCAGAGGCTATTGCGCAGGCGATCAGGGAGAGATTTCCTGAAGAGGTAAAAG
>DATJWU010000116.1:0-3740 GCA_035501055.1 Thermodesulfovibrionales bacterium | reverse complement strand
TCGCTGCCGAGAAGGGTATCGTCGAGACCTTTGCCGATGGGTGCAAGAAGGAGATCGAGACCTATTGTAAGGACGTTGTCCCGGGAGAGGGCCGTGTAATTGCCTGTCTTTATGCGCGCCAGGACAAGATTTCAACGCGCTGTGAATATGCGATATACGATGCGGCAGCCCAGCTGGAGAGAGCGGTGGCGGCCCTTACCTATCTTGCCAATGAATGCAGGGAGGACCTGAAGACCTTCTGTTCCGACATCAAGCCCGGAGAGGGCCGACTCATCCAGTGCATCGACAAGAATAAGGCGAAAATCTCCTCCCGTTGCAAGCAGGCGATCAAGGATGTGGATCTTAAAGTGGAGTAACAGGCCGGGCACGCAGGGAGCCGCGGGAGAAGCTGGCGGCAGTGCCCCGTTGAAGTGACAGGGAGGAGGGTGGGATGATTCCAATCTCACCCTCCTTTTTTTGAAAGAAGGAAATTATGGCGACTGAATCGACGAATGCAGGGAGCGGGCTGAGTTTCGACCTTCCCTCAGAAGATACGCTTCTCGTGCGCCTTACAGGGGAATGGAAACTCGCGAACAGACTCCCCGCCGCCGATGAGGTGATGAAGCAGGTGGATGCAGGCCCGAAGATAAAACGGATAACCTTTGACACGGAGGGACTGAAGGGCTGGGACAGCGGGCTGCTCATATTCCTCATCAGGCTGCAGGAACTGGCGTCTCAGGGGCGGGCCATAGCCGTCGAACAGGACGGCCTGGTCCCGGGGGTGAAGCGTCTTCTGCGTCTCGCGGCTGCAGTTCCTGAAAGAGCGGGTGCGCGCAGGGAGGCAGCGAGAATATCTTTTCTTGACAGGCTGGGCGACTCGGCCATAGCGTTCGGGAACTCCATTCTCGAAATGCTCGCTTTTATCGGCGAAGCCTCTGTCGCCCTCCTGAGACTGATCGGGGGAAAGGCGCGGTTCCGGTCCTCCGACCTCCTCGTCACCATTCAGGAATGCGGGGCTCAGGCGCTTCCCATCGTGTCCCTTATCAGTCTTCTGGTCGGTCTCATACTCGCCTTCATCGGCGCGATCCAGCTGAAGATTTTCGGGGCGCAGATCTATGTCGCGAGTCTCGTCGGTATCGGGATGGTCAGGGCTTTGGCAGCGGTCATGACCGGGATTATCATGGCCGGAAGGACCGGAGCCGCCTTTGCCGCGCAGCTCGGCACCATGCAGGTGAACGAGGAGATCGATGCCCTGAAGACCCTCGGGGTCTCACCCATGGAATTCCTCGTCCTCCCGAGGATGCTCGCCCTTTTTCTCATGATGCCTCTCTTGAGTCTCTATGCAAACCTCATGGGCATCCTGGGCGGTCTGCTCATCGGCGTCCTGATGCTCAATCTCAATTTCATGGAGTATTTCAACAAGACAAAGGAATCCGTCAGCATGAACGACCTGTGGGTCGGCCTTTTCAGCGCCGCGGTCTTTGGCGTGCTTGTGGCGCTGGCAGGGTGCATGCGGGGGATGCAGTGCGGACGGAGCGCCTCTGCAGTGGGCGAGGCTACCACCTCTGCCGTAGTGACCAGCATCGTCAGCATTGTTGTTGCGATGGCGGTGATCACCGTGGTATGTAACATTCTGAATATATAGAGGGAGAAGGAAACGGGTGGAAGGTAAAGAGCCCCATATCATCGTGCAGGACCTTACCATGACGTATGGAGATTTCCTGATCCAGAGGGACTTGACGTTTACCATCAACCGGGGAGATATCTTTATAGTCATGGGCGGGAGCGGTTGCGGCAAGAGCACCCTCCTCCGTCACCTCGTGGGGCTCCAGAGACCTGCGAAAGGCAGGGTCCTTTACGGAGACGTCAGCTTCTGGGATACCGAGGACGAGGAGAGAGACCGCATCATGAGATCCTTCGGGATTCTCTATCAGAGCGGGGCCCTCTGGAGTTCCCTGACGCTCGGCGAAAATATTGCCCTTCCCCTCCAGCAGTATTCTGATCTGAATCCGGCCCAGATCGGGGAGATTGTCGCACTCAAGTTGTCCCTCGTGGGGCTGACAGGCTTCGAGGATTACTATCCTTCTGAGATCAGCGGTGGCATGAAGAAGCGTGCGGGCCTTGCCCGGGCCATGGCGCTCGATCCCGATATCCTTTTTTTTGACGAGCCGTCGGCAGGACTAGACCCTATCAGCGCCCACCTGCTCGATGAGCTGATCCTCGAACTCAGGGAGAGTCTCGGTGCCACTGTGGTGATCGTCACCCATGAACTCGCCAGCATCTTTGCCGTCGGCAACAACTCGGTCTTTCTCGATGCGGACACAAAAACAATGATCGCGCAGGGGGATCCGAAAAAACTTCTTGCCGAGTCAAAAGACCCCAAAGTTATCAGCTTCCTCACCCGGGGAGAAGGGGCGAAGAAATCATGATTTCGACTTCAACGCAGAGAAGGAGATCAACAAGCGAGGTGAAGAATAATGAGTAAAAAGGCAAGCAAAACGCTCATCGGGGCATTTGTGCTCGGTGCCGTGGCCCTTGTTGTGGCGGGTGTTGTCGTTTTCGGTTCTGGCAAGTTCTTTACCCCCACAAAGAAATTTGTGATGTTCTTTGACGGTTCGGTGAAGGGGCTTAATGTCGGGGCCCCGGTCATCTTCCGGGGCGTAAAGATTGGTCAAGTCCTCGATATGAGGTTGAACTTCAACCCAAAGGACCTGACCGCAGTCGTTCCCGTCTATATCGAAATCGATCCCAGACAGCTCAAAGTACCCGAAGCGTTCAAGCCTTTGTTTAAGACATTGGAAGCAAAGGAAGATTATCCATTGATTCATGCCCTCATAGAAAAGGGACTTAAGGCGCAACTACAATTACAGAGTTTCGTTACCGGACAACTCATAATCAATCTGGACTTCTATCCCGACAAGCCGCTCAGGCTGAGGGGCCTTGAAAAGAAATATCCCGAAATTCCTACGATTCCCACCACGTTGGAAGAGCTGGCGAAGACATTCGAGGAACTTCCGCTGAAAGAGATAACGGTGAATCTGAACAGGGCGCTGGAGGGGATCGGGACGATTGCCCACTCTCCCGAACTGAAAGAAAGTATCGCCTCTCTGAACCAGGCCCTCAAGAGTATCGACAGGCTCGCAAAAGACATTGATTCCCAGGTGGGACCTCTCTCCTCGAGCGTGAGGAATACCTCCGATGCCGCCCGCGGTGCCTTCGTGCAGGCCGAAAAGACTCTCGCATTGAAGGAGGGAGTGCCGGGAGAGATTGCAACAGGCATCGTGGATACGTTGAAATCGGCACGCCTCGCTCTTGATGAGGTGCAAAAAACTTTCTCGAACGTTGATCGTGTCGCCGTGCAGAACGCAAATCTCGGGTATGAGATAAGCAGGACAGTTGAGCAGATCACCGCATTGTCCCGTTCTCTCCGTGTTCTGTCAGATTACCTCGAACAACACCCCGAAGCCTTGATCAGGGGAAAGCGTCAGTCTAAAGGAGAATGAAATGAGAACTGCTCTTTTTGGTCAACGTCAAGCAATTATCCTTGGAGTAATACTGGTCATGCTTGCCGGGTGCGCCGGTTCGCCGCCTTCAACGTTCTATCAGCTCAGTTCATTAGGGGGCCAGACACAGGTCACGAGGGAGGGAGCACCCGACCAGAGCCTGATCATTGCCATAGGTCCCGTTCGTATGCCTGACTATCTTGACCGTTCCCAGATAGTAACCCGGTCCGGCAAAAACGAGCTCAAACTCGCAGAATT
>DATJWU010000115.1:0-2499 GCA_035501055.1 Thermodesulfovibrionales bacterium | reverse complement strand
AAAGGGAAGGGCTATTCCCCTGCATGGAGCTGGCAGTAGAGTTCGTTCTCCGCACATTCGGCGCATTCGAACTGGATAATCACATGGCCGATCCCCCTTTCGGAGAGCAAGGCTTCGATCTTTTTCCGTATCGACTCGACTTCGCTCAATTTCTGGTCGTGGACCCATATATGGGCCGTGAAGGCGACGCGCTCGTGTGCCACCGACCACAGGTGGACATCATGGACGCCCATTACGTCCGGCATTCCGCAGAGCTTCTTCGCGATCTCTTCAGCGTGAAGACCTGCAGGGGACATTTCGAGGAAGATCACCGCCGCCTCTTTTACTACCCTCGCCCCTCCCGAAATGATTACGGTACCGATGATGACGCTTGCGATCGGGTCGGCGTAGCCCCAGCCGGTGAAATAGATGATTGCCCCCGAGACCATGACGCCCACAGAGGAGAGCGTGTCGCCAAGGACATGGAGCCAGGCGCTCTTGATGTTCAGGTCTTCGTGCTCATGGCCGATGATAAACGCCATAAGGATATTCCCTGCAAGACCGAAGGCAGCGGTGCCGAGCATCAGGAACGTGTCGATGCGGGGAGGGGCTACAAACCTGTGGTACGCCTCATAAAAGATGAAGCCCGAGATTGCGAGGAGGCTCAGACCGTTGATCACCGCAGCGAGGAGCCCGACCCGCTGGTAACCGTAGGTCGCCCGGTAATCGGAAGGCCTTCGGCTGATGCGCGAGGCGATGATGCTGAGCCCGAGGGCAAAGGCGTCGGTGAGGACATGTCCGGCATCACTCAGGAGAGCAAGACTGTTGCTCATCAGTCCCCCGACGACCTCGGCAAGGAGTATCAGGAAGGTTATCCCGAAACTCAGAATGAGACGTTTTTCTCCGTTCAAATGCATGCTTTATTATAGCGAATTGATGCGGTGGGCGAGGCACCCGGCGCCAAAACCGTTGTCGACATTCATGACCGCAATGCCGGGTACGCAGGAGTTCAGCATGGCGAAGAGCGCGGTGAGCCCGCCGAGGCTCGTGCCATAGCCTGTGGAGGTCGGAACCGCGACGATCGGCCTGTCGGTCAACCCCCCTATCACCGAGGGCAGTGCCCCTTCCATACCCGCGACGACCACGACGACCCTCGATGAGGTGAGTTTGTCCTTCTTCTCGAGCAGTCTGTGGATCCCCGCGACCCCGACGTCGTATTCCGTGTCAGTCCGGCTCCCGAGGAAGGAGGCGGTGACCGACGCCTCTTCGGCAACAGGGATATCAGAGGTGCCTGCAGAAACGACCAGGACCGACCCCTTCTTTTTCCCGGTATTGCGGCCCACAGAAATAATCCCTGACGCGGGGTGAAAGACGGCCTCTTTCATACCAAGGGCTTCGCAGATCTCCTGCGTGGCCCTGGTGATCAGGAGTTTTCCGCTCTTCCTATGCATTGAGTGTGCGATCGCCTTGATCGCCTCGACGGTCTTGCCCTTTGCATAGATGACCTCGGGGATACCCTGCCTGAGGTGCCGGTGGTGATCGACCCTGGCAAAGGAAAGGTCCTCGTAGGGGAGGTGCCTCAGCCTCTCCATCGCGTTTTCGACGGAGAGTTTGCCCGATCGCACCGCAGCGAGGACGCCTGCGATCTCCCTGTTATGCATGAAATTCTGTCTTGAGGGCCCTGTTCATAAGGTCATAGGTCGCGGCGCGGGGGGACTTGTCGTGGTAGAGGACGAGATATATCTGCTCGATGATCGGCATCTCGACGCCGTATTTCCTTGAAAGCTCGTATGCAGACTCGGCGGTGGTCACGCCTTCGGCAACGCTCTTTGAAAGGGAAAGGATATCGGAGAGCTTCATCCCCTGCCCGAGCTTTTTCCCCACGGTGTAGTTCCTCGATAAGGTTCCGGTGCAGGTGAGGATGAGGTCGCCGAGTCCGCTGAGACCGGAGAAGGTATGCTCCTCTGCCCCCATGGTCACTCCAAGGCGCTCCATTTCCGCCAGGCCCCTTGTCAGCAGCGCGGCCCTGGCGTTGAAGCCGAGTTCGAGGCCGTCGCAGATGCCTGAAGCGATCGCAATGACGTTCTTCAGTGCCCCGCCCAGTTCAACGCCGAGAAAGTCCGTGTGGGTATAGACCCTGAAATGGGCGGCGTTAAAGATTTCCTGGAGGAGCAGTGAAACCTGTACGTCCCTGCACGCGAGGGTGACGGCCGTCGGAAGCCTTTTCGCGACCTCAGTGGCAAAACTCGGACCCGAGAGCACCGCCACACGGTGGTGCGTTACTTCGCTGATGATCGACGAGACCGTCAGGAGGCTCTTTCTCTCGATACCCTTGGCGGCGTTTATAAAAACCGCATCAGGGCTCAGATAGGGTAGTGCGGCTTTTACTACTCCCCGGGTATACTGGGTAGGGACTACGTTCAGGATGTAGCGGGATTTTGTCACCGCTTTTTCAATATCGCTTGTAATCACGATGTTGTCCGGGATGGCAAAACCGGGCAGGTATGTGCTGTTGGTCCT
>DATJWU010000114.1:0-2426 GCA_035501055.1 Thermodesulfovibrionales bacterium | reverse complement strand
CTGGGACCTGTTCGTCCCGATGTTCAGACCTTCAATAAAAATGCTCCCGGAACCGGGCTGGAGGACGCCCAGAATCATGTTGATGGTCGTGGTCTTGCCGGCTCCATTCGGACCGAGGAGGCCGACTATCTCATTGTGGCCTACGTCGAAGGAAATGCTGTCGACCGCGATAAGGTCGCGGTATCTCTTGCTCAGCTGAATGACGGAAAGGACCTTCGCCATCGCACCCATACTTTATCATATCCCCTTTCCTTCCGACAGCCTGCACGAATGCCGCAACGCTCTGCCCTCTTTCAATCCCCGAGTATCGCCTTAATGTTCGCGAAGCGCTTCTTTGCGTAAGCTTTTTCCTCTTCGGGGTCGAGCTTCTCGAACCTGTCGATTCTCCTGATCGCATTCTCGGGAATCTCGCCGAGAAACCTCGAAGGAACTGAAGGCTTCTCCTTCCCGTACTTCAATCTGCGGTCTGTGTGAGTGATATGGAGTTCCTTCATGGCCCGTGTGATTCCCACATAGAAAAGCCTCCTCTCCTCCTCGATATCTTCCTCCATATCGGAGGATTTCCTGTGAGGCAGCATCTCTTCCTCGACTCCCACGATGAAGACGACGGGGAATTCAAGTCCCTTCGATGAGTGGAAGGATATGAGGGTGACGCCCTGTCCGCCCTTTTCATCCTTCTCTTTCATAAGGTCCGTAAGCGCCATAGTTTCGAGAAAGCCCTGGAGGGAAGGCGCCGCTTCACCCGATTCGTAGTGGCCTATCGAAGCGACAAATCCGTCGACGTTCTCCATCCTCCTGAACGCAGCCTCCGGAGTCTTATAGAGATCCCGGAGGTATTCCTTATATCCGATCTCTTCGATGAGGCCCCTGAGGGCCCTGCCCATCTCTCTGCCCTTCGCAAACATGTCACGGTATCGCCGTATCAGGGCGAAAAGCTCATCAGCCGAGGCGGCAGCTCTTTGGCCGAGGCCGGATACCTCGGCCGACCTGCCGAAGGCATCGAGAAGAGGGATCGATTGAGACCGGGCAAAATCCGCGAGTGCGCTGAACGCAGAGGGTCCCAGTCCCCTCTTCGGGGTACTTGCCGCCCTCAGGAGGCTCAAGTCGTCCGAAGGGTTGGCGATAATCTTGAGATAGGCGGCGAGGTCTTTCACTTCTTTGTGTTCGAAATAACTCATCCCGCCTACGACGGAATAGGGCATGCGCTGTCTTCTCAACGCCTCTTCGAAGGGCCTCGAAAAGGCGTTCGCCCTGTAGATCACCGCGAAATGCTCGTAAGGGATATTCCGCTCGAACTTTATCGCCGCGATCCTCTCGACCACCCACTCGGCCTCGTCCTCCGTGTCGCGTGCCCTGAAGATATTGACCTTCGGGCCGTCGCCCCGCTCGGTCCAGAGGGACTTCTCCATCCTTTTCCTGTTGTTCCTGATCACCCCGTTTGCAACCTGCAGGATGTGACCGAAAGAGCGGTAGTTCTGTTCAAGCCTCACCGTCACCACCTCCGGAAAGTCCCTCCCGAAGTCGAGGATGTTGCCGAGGTTTGCGCCTCTCCAGCCGTATATCGACTGGTCGTCGTCGCCGACTACGCAGAGGTTCTTCCTTTCCCCTGCAAGGTGCCTGACGAACTCGTACTGGACCCGGTTCGTATCCTGGTACTCGTCGACCATGATATATCTGAACATCTCCCTGTACTTGTCGAGGACGTCCGGATGCTCCCTGAAGAGTCTCAGGGTAAGGAGAAGGAGATCATCGAAGTCGAGGGCATTCAGCGACTTCAGTGCTTCGCGATACCGGGGATAGAGCATCGCCGAGACCTCTTCGATGGGATTGTCCGACGCGGCCGCAGGGTCGTTCCTGGTCCTGCTGATCCTCTCCAGGACGGCTTCGGGCTTGACGCCCTTGTCGTGGAACCTGATGTCCGAAAGGATGTTCCTCAGCAGAGACACCTGCTCCGAGGTATCGTAGATTGTAAAATCCTTTCTGTAGCCGAGACGTTCGATCTCACGCCTCAGGATCCTGAGGCAGAGGGAATGGAAGGTGGAGATAAGCGGCGAACCTTTCCCGCCCTTCACCATCGATTTGACTCTCTCCTGCATCTCTCTTGCGGCCTTATTCGTGAAGGTGACGGCGACCACGGAGCCGGCCTTCACGCCCCTGTGGATGAGGTACGCGGTTCTCGTCGTGATGACCCTCGTCTTGCCCGAGCCCGCACCTGCGAGGACCAGAAGGGGACCGTCGCCGTGCACGACCGCCTCCCTTTGCCGGGGATTAAGACGCTCCAATTCTCTATGCATGTATATTGATCCTTTCTTACAGATTCCGGAACCCATCTCGAAGATATGCAAGACACCCAAAGAAAGGTTATTAATCGGTGGCTCGGCACCGGACAAAAGCGGCGCGAGCATTTATTTTACCGGTTCGAAGGA
>DATJWU010000113.1:0-3506 GCA_035501055.1 Thermodesulfovibrionales bacterium | reverse complement strand
CGTGTTCAGGCTTACGGTAGTCGGGACATTGTAGGGCTGAGTGGCGAGGGAAACGAACTTCATCATGATCGCCGGGCCGATCGCCCATACCCTTGCGACTTTGCGGTCTTTATCTCCGAGCAGCTCCTTGAGCGGCTCAGTCACGAGGGTCTTGCGGCCATGGGAGCCGTCATCAGTGCAGACGATAAGTTCGTCCGATACGGCCCTCATCTTGTCTTCCCAGAAGAGAAGGTCTTTGGTGCGGGCGCCGATGATCGATAACACCGTATTGCCTGCCTCCTTCAACGCACGGGCGATGGGATAGATCGGCGCGATGCCGACGCCGCCGCCGACGCAGACGATGGTCCCGTAATTCTCGACTTCCGTAGGGTGTCCCAGGGGACCTGCGAAGGAAGACAGCCCTTCACCGGGCTCCATTTTGCCGAGCTGGATCGTGGACTTTCCCACCTCCTGGAAAATGATCGTGATCGTCCCGGCTTCCCTGTCATAATCGGCGACCGTCAGGGGTATCCTCTCGCCGTATTCGTCGATACGGACGATGACGAATTGTCCGGCCCTCGCCTTCCGGGCGACGTGGGGCGCCTCCACCTCCATGAGTTTCGTGACATCACTCAGGACCTGTTTCTTCAGAATCTTGTACACTGCCTTACCTCCTGCTGAGATTTTGTAATCGGCTCCGGTCGTTACAGGTAAACAACGCGTGGTATGCGAAGGACTGATCCGTACGATTGCAGCGCCTTATGGTACATCCCTGAACATCCCCGACTTTACCTTCCCGTGATTTTTCAACAGACTACACATTTTTGCCAATAAGTTTATTAATACTAACACAAAGAACAGGACTCAATCCATGAGGCTGAATAGTGAATTGTGAATAGAAAGTAGTGAATAGGTTCCTACTTACTGCTTACTACTTACTTTACTTCAGAGCCACTTCTTCTTCCTGAAATACCCGAGCATAAAGAGCGCTATCCCTGCCATGACCGCCCAAACTGCAACGTAGCCCCAGTGCCACTTCAGCTCCGGCATGTTTTCGAAGTTCATCCCGTAGACGCCGACGATGAACGTAAGGGGGATAAAGATCGTGCCGATGATGGTGAGGAATTTCATGATCTCGTTCATCCTGTTGCTCATGCTCGAAAGATAAATGTCGAGCATGCCCGAGAGCATATCCCTCAGAGTCTCGACCGCGTCGATGATCTGGATCGTATGGTCGTATACATCCCGCAGGTAGAGCCTCGTTCCCTCGCTCACGAGAGGAGACTCTCCTCTCACCGGGGAATTGATCACCTCCCGCAGGGGCCACACCGCCTTTCGCAGAAAGATCATCTCTCTCTTCAGTTGATGGATCTCCCGGAGGGTCAGCGTGGTAGGTCTTGTCATCAGTTCGTCTTCGAGTTCCTCTATCCGCTCGCCCATGATTTCGAGGACCACAAAATAATTATCCACGATCGCGTCGATCAGGGAATAGACAAGGTAATCGGCCCCCATATTCCTTATACGCCCCTTGCCGCGCCTTATCCTTTCCCTGATCTGGTCGAAGACATCTCCTTCCATTCCCTCCTGAAAGGAGATCACAAAATTGCTGCCGAGGATCAGGCTCACCTGTTCGATGAGCGTCTCCGGGGTCTTCCCGGTGTGGAGCATTTTTATCACAAGAAAGAGGTAATCCTTGTAATCCTCCAGCTTCGGGCGCTGGTCAGTGTTCAGGATGTCTTCGAGGACAAGGGGATGGAGGCCGTAGCAATCGCCGAGTTTCTGGATGACCTCGACGCGGTGCAGGCCCTCGACATTGATCCATGTCACCGTGGGTTTCTCCCTAAAGACAAAACACTGCTCAATGCTCTCCGCCTCAAACTCCCGGCAACCGGCTTCATCGTAATCGATGACAGAGATCCTTACCGCCTCCTGCTTCCTCTCCCCGATATGGACAAGGGTACCGGGCGGAACACCGATTTTGCCGTTTCTTTTTTTCGTGACTTTCGACATACTCTCCTCCCGTTCTCAGTGCACCCTGATTGAAGAAGTTGCAGTGATCCCTAGTATAGCAAATTCAGGTCTGTCCGTAAGAAAGTTCCGGAACGAAGACATACCGAAGAGACCATAACACGCACGGAAAGAGGACTAAAGAAACCAGTTGACAACGCCCCTGAAAGGGTGTATGGTTGAACCATGAAGAGAGGCAGTCGGGCAGTATCCGCTCTCTTCTGTACCGGGATCGATGGCCTTATAGCAGGACGAAGGGCCAGCACAAACTAAGTCACGAGACGATTAGTCTCAAGGATCACGGGCAGAGGAGCAGAAGATACTGCCTTTTTATTTATCATGCATATCGCTCACTGACTGCACTGCCGGCAGGCTGCAATATCCGGTTCACCCGGACATTCTCCCGCGCCGGGGTGAGACTACTTAAGATTCCACGGCAAACGGGAGTCCCAGATGCCCACCGCGATGCCCGCTAAGGAGATGCCCAACAAGAAGTATACATCCCATTCCATCTTTTTCGTCTCCCTCTGTTTTCCCTTTCGTCTGTTATGGAGGCCGATGTCTGCGGGAACTTTTCTGTGGCGGCTCCCGCACGAATAACCGCTTTACGAAAGAATAATGCACAAACAACAAAAAAATATGTCCGTTTTTGTCCTATTTTTTTGTAAGGACTTGTCTCACGGTCTCCCGATGGGTGCCACACGCAACAGGTAATAGGCGACGGGTAACGGGAAGAGACGCCTCCACTCCTTGGTCACGCTGCACCGCTTCGGTTATAATAGCGGATGGCTGCAGGCGAAGAAAAAATCTGGCATACGCTTGAGGGCCTCTCGCCCGAGGAGGTGGTCGCCCGGACAAACGCAACCTTCACTGCCGACTCGGGTCTCTACAGCCTGAAATCCTTTGGCAAGGACTTTTCCCTGTCGCCGAAGGAGAAGAGGATTTTCAGCGATTCGCCCGGCGCCGACATTTTTCTCCAGAGACTCGGATATTTTTTCAGGCTTTCCGCCACCGGCTATCTCGTCCTCGCACGGGACGTGCTGCCGACGGGCCGGCTCATTAACCCCGTCAATATGAAAAGCGGCCAGCTCTTTTTCAGGGGCTCCCACGTGCTCCCTCTCGACAGCGTTGCGGAAAAGTACGGGAACGACAGGAACGGGTTTCTCGAAAAAGGCCGGGCGTTGGGCGGAGAGACGGTCGCCTTCGGCGATGCTTCGTTCAGGGTACACCCGCTTCCGAGAGTCCCCGTGGTGCTGATCCTGTGGTGCGCCGATGAGGAATTCCCTCCCAGGGCAGACATTCTCTTCGATTCATGCTGCGAAGTCCAGCTGCCGATTGACGTCATCTGGGCGATCGCGATGCTGAGCGTCCTTGCGCTCCTCTGACATCCCGCCACGAAGCGGACATACCGAAGAGACTTCACCGCGATTCCTTAAAGTATGGCCCCCACGCATGATGTGCGTCTGCACCATTATTGTCCCGGACCCTGTCCGGTCATTCGTCTTGACAAATCGCTTCAA
>DATJWU010000112.1:0-7025 GCA_035501055.1 Thermodesulfovibrionales bacterium | reverse complement strand
GCCCTGGCCATACCCATAAGCTTGTGCGGTACCCTCGGAGTCATGGACTCGATGGGGATAGCCCTGCACCAGGTCTCGATCGCAGCGCTGATCATGGTCCTCGGGATCGTGGTGGACAACGCTATCGTGATCATCGACAACTACGTGGAGCTCCTGGACCGGAAAGTGCCGTTGAGTGAGGCGGCCTGGAGGAGCGCAAGCGAGGTATTCGTGCCGGTCCTCGCTGCAACCATAACGATCATCGCCTCGTTCCTGCCGCTCCTGATACTGACCGGGTCCACCGGGGAGTTCATCATGGCGCTCCCCATCACGGTAGCGATCGCGTTGGCCGTTTCCTTCATCGTGGCGGTCTTCATAACCCCTCTGCTCTGCAGCTTCTTCATCAAGAAGGGGCTGCACGACCACGACGCCGCGGAGGCCCACGGCAAGGAGAAGAAGGGCTTGCTCGATCGGCTCCAGGATAAATACGGGATATTGATCAATATCTTCATGAAAAGAAAGTGGCTGGCCTTCACCCTCGGAGGGGGCGCGGTCGTAATTGGCGTCATGCTCTTTTCATTCGTGCCGCAGCAGTTCTTTCCCTCGGCCGAGCGTAACCAGTTCGTGATCGATGTCTGGATGCCCCAGGGAACGCGGATTGAAGCGACCGACGCGGTCATGGGGCGGATCGAGAAAGCCCTGAGTTCCAGTAAGGGAGTCGCCCACTACGCCGCCTTCGTCGGTCAGAGCGCCCCGAGGTTCTACTACAACGTTAACCCGCAGCAGCCGGACGGCGCTTACGGACAGTTCATCGTCAATACCGCCTCGGTCAAGGAGACCACCAGGCTGGTAAAGGAACTGCGCCCGGCACTGGCTGCGCTGGCGCCTGAGGCGATGGTGATCGTGAAGGAGCTTCAGCAGGGGGCCCAGATGGAGGCCCCCCTTGAAGTGCGCATCTCCGGGGACGACATAGAGGAACTGAAGCGGCTTGGGGAAAAAGTGCAGGGAATCGTTGAGAGCGTATCCTTCTCCCAGTTCGTCTACCGTGACTACTTCAACGATTCGTACATGGTGGACGTTAAAGTTAACGACGAGCTGGCCAACCGTCTCGGCATAACGGACGCGTCGGTATCGCAAACCCTGTCAGGGGCATTCGACGGTGGCGCAGTGGACACTTTCTGGGAAGGGGACCGCGCCGTTACGATCAAGATGCGACTCGACCCCGCCTATCGGTCAACCTTCGAGCGCATCGGGAATACCTATGTCGACTCGCAACTGACACGCGCCAGGGTACCGCTCGGCGCGGTTGCCACCTTGGCGCCGGAGTGGCAGACCAGCAGGATCGTTCGCAGAAACGGCGTGCGCACTTTGACGGTGCGTGGGTTCGTAAAGCCGGGATACTACGCCTCACAGCTCCTGGAAAAGGCGATGCCGCAGCTCAAGGCCCTGGAGTTGCCGGCGGGCTACCGGATCTACTACGGCGGGGAGAAAGATAACCAGGACGAGACATTCCCGCAGATGGTCGGTGCACTTGCCATCAGCCTGGTTGTGATATTCCTGGTCCTGCTCGTGCAATTCAGAACCATCTCGGAACCTCTCATTGTGATGGCCTCGATCCCCCTCACCCTTTTTGGGGCGATTCTCGGCCTTGTCATTACCCACAATCCGTTCGGTTTCACCTCTTTTATGGGCCTCATCAGCCTCTGCGGTATTGTGGTGAGAAACGGCATCATCCTGGTCGAATACTGCAACGAGAGAGTCGCGGAAGGAGAGAGCCTGGAGCAGGCTGCGCGGGATGCGGGGGCGCGGCGGCTGCGGCCGATCTTTCTTACCTCGATGTCTGCCGCCATCGGGATGGTCCCCATGATCCTCTCCGGGTCGAGCCTCTGGAGCCCGCTCGCGAGCGTCATGTCATTCGGCCTCGTGTTCTCGATGTTCTTCACGCTTCTGGTCATTCCCGTCCTCTTCGCCGCAGTCAAATCCCGCTCGGTAAAGCCGGGGGCGGTCGCCGTTGTAATCGCTGCCTGTACTCTTTTCGGATTGAGCGGACAGGCATCGGCAGAAGACTTCAGGCAGCCTCTTTCACTTCCCGAGGCGGTCGAACTCGCTCTTAAACAGAATGCCATGCTAAAGATCGGCCGGGCCAGGGTGGAGGAGAACGACCAGAAGATTTACACCGCTCATTCCCAGTATTTCCCCCAACTTTCCAACAGCTCGAAACTGGTCACCCTGTCGAACAGTGACCTGGTAAAGATACCGGCCGGCAGTCTGGGAAATGTGACCGGCACCGGTCCGTTCCCAAGCCAGGATGTTTCAATTAATCAGGGTTCCAACACTTTCTTTATCAGCGAGACCACCCTCGGCCAGCCCACGACGCAGCTTTTAAAGATCCGTGAAGCCAATGAGATTGCCCGGGCGGAACGCGGCATTTCGCAGGCAGAGCTGAAGAAATCCGAAGACGAGATTGTTCTTGCCGCACATCAGTTGTATTACGGATTGCTGGTGGCGTACAAGCAAAGAGATACCGCCAATGCCATGCTCATTGCAGCACAGGAGAACTTGAAGGAGAATGAGGATGCTCTCAGGTCTGGCAATCTTCTCGATGTGGCGGTAACGGCAGCCAGGGCAAACCAGCTCCAGTCAAGGCAGGAGCTTCTCACTGCGGAGAACCGGATTTCCGACCTGACCTCGGAGCTGAATGATCTGCTGGGCCTTCCCAGCGCTTCTCCCCTGGAAGTGTCCGAGGCCGGCCTCCCGGAGCTGTCGGTGCCGCTAAGGGAGTGGTCTTACGAAGAGGCACGGTCCAAAAACCCGGAACTGCGCGCCGCACGCGAAACCGTGGAAAAGTCGCGCCATGCGGTGAACGCCGCCCGTTACGAATACATCCCCGATGTAACGCTGTTCGCCCGCCACCTCTACCAGGATGGTGCGTCGTTTCTGAAACATAATGTCGGTCTTTTTGGCGCGGAAATGACCTGGAACATTTTCGATTGGGGCAAACGAAAAGGTGAAATCGGCCAGAGGAACGCGCAACTCTTACAGGCAGAAGAAAACGTCACGCGAATAGAAAACCGCATTCAGGTGGAACTGGACAAGGGATACCGAAAGCTTGAACGGACCAAAACGATGCTGGACGTTACCCATGAGACCCTTCTCTTGTGGAAGGAGAATGAACGCCTGAGCGAAGACCGGCTGAAGGCAGGGACTGTGACGGCAGCAAGGCGTGCGGAAACCGTTGCGGCGCTAAAGAAGGCGGAAATGGAGGCGCTCCAGGCCTCTCTTGAGCATCGCCTTGCGCAAACCGAGCTTAACAAGACAATCGGACTGCTTGCGCCATCCCAAAATTAGGAGGACAAGGTTAGATCATAACGAATGGGGCAGAGGTGAAGACCATGAAGATAAGAGACACGTTGCTATGGTTGTCAGTCTTTCTTTGTGGAGCCGCAGTCGTCGGCGTTGTTATGGTGGCTGTGCGCGGCTCCTTGCCGCCACAAGCTTTGCCGGTTCTGGTGGTTGCGGGTATAGTAATCTTGCTCTTGATATTCAGCGTCGGACAGTCCCGCGACTAAAAAGTTCCTTTTCACACAGTTCTCTTGATGAGAGGGACAGGACTCGCGACCATGCTATAGATTTTGGATTCAGGAGGTGGAGTTATGGAGGAGGTCAACCGAATTCTCGTCGTGAGCAGGATGACCACTTTCTGCAGGCAGGCTCTTCATTACGGCATCTCGCTCTCGAAGAGGTACGGTGCATCACTTTATATCATTCATGTCGTCCACAACCCTTTTGGGCTTGAGGGCTGGAACCTGCCTCCTCTGCCTTCTCTTGTAACGGACTATCCGATATTGTTCAGGAAAAGCAGGGAGGATATTGATGCGGCTATCAAGGCTGAACGAGAACAGGGCATGGAAATAAAAGAACTGATCAGGGAGGGAGAGCCCACCGAGGTAATTCTGAGCGTCGTCAAAGACGAAGATATCGACCTCCTCATCATGCTTGCCCATGAAGAGGGCCGCATGGAGCATTTCCTTTTCGGCCGCAGCAATGAGGAACTAATCAGGAAACTGCCGTGTTCCATTTTTTTGGTCAAGAAGGAACCGGCCTTTTTCGGCGTGGCGTAGTCAATGGATAGAGGTGGAAAACAATGAATAAGCAGGAGAGCAAGGAACTGATGTGTGAAGGAGGAACATGATGCCGAAAACAACTGAAAAGAGAGTTGCGATCGGAAGAGAAACAAAGTCTGCGGGGGTTCCGACGACCCGGAAAGCTCACGAGGAAATACGGACGGGCACGAGCGCCGGAACACTGAAACAGGCTGTCCTCGACAACCTTTATCATGTTCAGGCACGCATCCCGGAGCTTGCCACGCAGAACGACTGGTACATGGCGGTGGCCTATACGGTGCGGCACCTGATGCTGGAACGTTTTATCCGCGCGCTCAAGGGATTGCGCCGGCCGGATGCAAAAATCGCATGCTACCTCTCCGCGGAGTTTTTGATGGGACCTCATCTGGGCAACAACCTCCTGAATCTCGGCATTACCGGCCAGATGAGGGAGGCAGTGAAGGAGCTGGGCCTGAACCTGGACGAGCTTTTGCTGCAGGAGGAAGAACCGGGGCTTGGAAACGGCGGTCTCGGCAGGCTTGCCGCATGCTACATGGACTCACTTGCTTCTTTGAGCGTGCCGGCCATCGGGTACGGCATCCGGTATGAGTTCGGCATCTTTGACCAGGAGATCCGCGACGGATGGCAGGTCGAAAAGACCGACAAGTGGCTGCGTCTCGGCAACCCGTGGGAGATCTGCGAGCCAGAGATCTCCTATTATGTGAATTTCGGCGGTCATACAGAGCAATACCGGGACGAGAAAGGCCGCTTCAGGGTCCGCTGGGTCCCTCACCGCGTTGTCAAGGGCATCGCCTATGATACCGCTGTCCCGGCTTACCGGGACGATATGGTAGGCATGCTCAGACTTTGGAAATCAGAGGCGGTCGAGTCCTTTGATTTCCAGGAATTCAATATCGGCCACTACTATAAGGCGGTTGAAGCAAAAGTCATTTCCGAGACCGTGAGCAAGGTCCTCTACCCGAACGACGAGCCGGAGATCGGCAAGACCCTCCGGCTTGCGCAGCAGTATTTCTTCGTTTCCTGCTCGCTTCAGGACATGATCCGTATCCATCAATTGCGGGGGCAGCGCATTGAGACATTCCATGAGAGCTTTGCCATCCAGCTGAATGATACCCATCCTTCAATCGCAGTAGCAGAACTAATGAGGCTCCTCGTGGACGAGCATCTGATGGACTGGGACAGGGCATGGAAGATTACGCAACAGACAATGGCCTACACCAACCATACGCTTCTGCCTGAGGCCTTAGAAAAATGGCCCCTGCAGCTTTTCAGCCAATCACTGCCGAGGCACCTGGAAATAATCTACGAGATCAACCGCAGATTTCTCGACGAAGTCCGCCTCAGATATCCCGGCGATGATGGCCTGATTGCCCGTCTTTCGCTCATCGACGAAAGCGGGGAGAGGCATGTCCGCATGGCGCATCTTGCCTCGGTGGGGAGTCATTGCATCAACGGGGTGGCGGCGCTGCACTCAGACCTTCTCACAAAGACGGTTCTAAAAGACCTGTATGACCTTTATCCCGATCGTTTTGTGAATATAACGAACGGAGTGACCCCGAGGCGCTGGGTAGCCCTCTCCAATCCCGGACTCACAGGGCTCCTCACAAGAACCATCGGCGACCGGTGGATCAAGCATTTTGAAGACGAGATCAGGAGGATCGAGCCCTTTGCCGATGATTCCTCGTTCAGGTCGGAATGGGAAGTCATAAAACGCGACAACAAATCCAGACTTGCCGCTCTTATAAAGGAAAGGACCGGGGTCGCGGCAGATCCCGACTCGCTCTTCGACATCCAGGTGAAGCGGATCCATGAGTACAAGCGGCAGCACCTGAACGTTCTCCATATTATCACGCTCTACAATCGCATCAAGAAAGACCCGAAACAGGACATCATCCCCCGCACGTTCATCTTCGGAGGAAAGGCGGCGCCGGGCTACTTCATGGCAAAGCTGATCATCAAGCTGATCAATTCAGTAGCCGAGGTGGTGAATAATGATCGTGATGTTGCCGGAAGGCTGAAGGTGGTCTTCTTCCCGGACTTCAATGTGAAGAACGCGCATCATATCTATCCTGCCGCGGACCTCTCCGAACAGATATCGACTGCGGGGAAAGAGGCCTCGGGCACAGGCAACATGAAATTCGCGATGAACGGGGCCCTCACCATCGGCACCCTTGATGGTGCGAACGTGGAGATCAGGGAAGAAGTAGGTCCCGAGAACTTCTTCCTCTTCGGGCTTACTGCAGGGGAAGTCGAGGACCTGTGGGGCAGGGGGTATAATCCCCGTAGCTATTACGAGTCAAATCCGAACCTCAGGGAGGCAATCGATCAGATCGCCTCAGGATGTTTCTCCTGGGGTGACAGGGAACTCTTCCGGCCCCTGGTGGAGAACCTCATGAACCATGATCCTTTCCTTCTCCTGGCAGACTATCAGTCCTATGTCGACTGCCAGGACCGGGTGAGTGCGGCATACCGAAACCGGGACAACTGGGTGGGCATGTCGGTCCTGAATGTTGCCCGCATGGGAAGGTTTTCGTCCGACCGTTCCATACGGGAATACTGCGAGCACATCTGGCAGATCAAGCCGGTCGAAGGTGACGGCCGGCGGGCGAAGAAGAGGTAGAAAAAGGAGCGAACATGGAACTTGGAATGATTGGTCTTGGAAGGATGGGAGCAAACATGGTGCGGCGGCTCCTCGGGAATGGTCACCGGTGTGTCGTATTCGACAGGTCGCCGGAAGCGGTGAGAGAATTGGTCCGGGAGAAGGCGGTGGGAGTGGCTTCTTTCGACGCTTTTATCAAAAAGTTAAGAAAGCCCCGGGCGGTTTGGCTCATGGTCCCTGCAGCAGTCGTGGACGAGACAATTGCCAATCTGCTGCCCCGCCTCGATGCGGGAGATATCCTCATTGACGGAGGTAATTCATAT
>DATJWU010000111.1:0-3032 GCA_035501055.1 Thermodesulfovibrionales bacterium | reverse complement strand
GTAAATACGCTCTATCTCTCCCATTTTGCGGTCTCGGATATTTCGAACCAGAGATATTATTTCTCCGAGAGGGCTGATGCGGGGGCCTTTGATTTCGCGGGCGCCAAGGACAGGGAGCTGAAGGTCTGGACAGGGAAGAATGCCCTTGAGGGAACTCCCGAAGGGATGCATCTTACCGCCTCTGATCCTGACGGGGAAAGGTCGATAGACCTTTTTCTGGTCCCCAAGAAACCCTTTGTGCTGAATGGCGACAAGGGCTATTCCCGCAAGTCAGAAGAGTCTCCGCTCCTCGCGTCCTACTACTTTTCCTGTACTGATCTGGAGACCGAGGGCCTGCTCAGGACAGGTGGTCAGGCCTTCAGGGTGACCGGGAAGAGCTGGTTCGACAGGGAGATTTCTTCACGGGGATTGGGAAAGGGAGAAACAGGATGGGACTGGTTCGCCCTTCAGCTTGACGACGGAAGAGAGATAATGCTTTATCTCATGAGGAAGAAGGGCGGCTCAATTGATGCCTTCTCCTCCGGCACCGTGGTCAATAAGGACGGGAGTTCCCGCCACCTCATGAGGGACGAGTTTGCGGTGACCATCCTCGAGCATTACCGGTCGGAGAAGACCGGCGCCCGATACCCCTCGAAATGGGAGATCGCGATCCTGCCGGAGAAGCTCTCCCTTGTCGTCACGCCGATGCTGCGCGATCAGGAGTTCCTGGCAAGGCATTCAACGGGGAACTACTATTGGGAAGGGGCGGCGAGGGTGGAAGGATCGGCAAAGGGAAGGGCATATGTCGAGATGACGGGGTATTGAGATGATACTGCTCGAAAAAGTCGAAAAATCGTACGGCGCTGCAAGGGTTTTGAAAGAGGTAAACCTCGAAGTCCGCAAGGGTGAGTTCCTTTCGATCACCGGCAGTTCGGGCTCGGGGAAATCGACGCTTCTGAACCTCATCGGCGCGATGGACATCCCGGACAGGGGAAGGATTCTTGTCCAGGGGGAGAACATCGCGTCATACACGGACGGGGAGCTCACGCGTTACCGGAGGAAGCGGATCGGCTTCATATTCCAGTTTTTCAATCTCCTGCCGAACATCACGGTGTTCGAGAATATACAGCTGCCCCTGCTTCTGAACGACATCGAAGGCGGACGGCTCGTGAAAGAGATAATCAGCAGGGTCGGCCTGGAAGGCAAGGAAAGGGAATATCCCTTCCGGCTGTCGGGAGGAGAGCAACAGAGAGTCGCGATCGCCAGGGCCCTGGTGCATGACCCGGACATCATTCTCGCCGATGAGCCTACGGGAAGCCTCGACAGCCGCACCGGAATTATGATCATGGACCTCATCGCGCGGCTCGTCGAAGAGCGGGCAAAGACCGTGGTGCTCGTGACTCATGAGGAACACATCGCCCGCTACGCCCGCCGGAGGGTGGCGATCAGGGACGGGATACTCTTTGAAGAGGGCAGCCCGTGAAGTTCCTCAGGCTTGCGGGTCTCTTTGTTTTCCGGACGATCAGGGAAGAACGATTCCTCTCTTTCCTCTCGATCATCGGCGTGGCCCTCGGCACGGGGCTCTTCATCGGTGTAAAGGTCGCCTCTGACCGGGCTGTGGCCTCCTTCGAGGCAAAGGTCCGCGGGATCAGCCCCTCAGCCAATTACGAGGTCCTCGATGTCTCAGGCATAGACTTTAAAGAAGAGATTTACCGGGAGCTACTGAAGCTGGATGAAGGGAGCATCCCTGAACTGAAGACGACCGCGTACGTTCCGGCCCTCAGAGAGGCGGTCGATCTCCACGGTATCTATACGGTCAAGGCGATGCGGTATCTCGGACATACCCGTGGTGGGGAGTATGACCTCGAAGACTTCTTCCGGCAGCCGAACGGAGTGTTGATTGCAAAGGGATTTGCCGACCGGTACGAACTGAAGAAGGGTGACGAAATAAAGGTACTGGTCTATAACCGGGAGTATGCGCTGAAGGTCCTGGGCACTCTCGGCGATGAAGCGCAGCCCGGTAATTCCCTCATCATGGACCTCGGCAATTTCCAGGACTATTTCGACAAGACGGGCTACCTCACGAAGATCGATCTTGCGGTCGACGAGGGCAGGGCCGAAGAGATCCGTCACATACTGCCGCCTGATCTCGCGCTCGAAAAGACGGAAGGGTTGCTCAGGAACCAGCGGTCGCTCCTTACGTCCTTCAGATACAATATCCAGCTTATCAGTCTCATCGCGGTGCTGGTCGGTCTGTTCCTGCTCTACAACACTATTTTCATATCGGTGATCAAGAGGCGGACAGAGATCGGGATTCTGCGGGGCCTCGGGGCGGACAAAAAGACGGTGGTCATGCTCTTCGCGGTCCAGGGGATGGTACTGGGACTTGCCGGTTCGCTCCTCGGCGTTGCGGTAGGGCAGGTTGCAGCGTACTTCGCGGCGTTTGCGATCGGCAAGACGGTGTCGAGCATATACGGAGGAATCCCTGTCACGGATTATGCCGTAACCGCGCGGGACGCGCTGACTGCCCTTTTCCTGGGGGTCGTCATGTCGGTGCTCGCTTCCCTCGTCCCCGCCTGGGAATCGTCGAAGGTCAGGCCCAACGAGAGCTTCAGGACCGGTTCGTTTGAAGGCAGGTACAGAGGATACCGGAAGTATTTCTCCGCGGCGGGCATTTGCCTTATCGCGTCGGGAGGGCTCATGGCTTACGCGGACTACCGCTCTATGCACTCTCAATTCCCTCTTCTTTCGTACCTCGGGATTCTCCTGCTGATCGGGGGATTCACCTTTCTTTCGCCCCACTACCTCTCGGTCGCCCTCGGGATCCTGAAGAGGCCTGTCGAAAGGGTCTTCGGGGCGACAGGGACGATAGCCCTCGGCGACATGAACGGCAACGTCTACCGTTTTTCCGTCGCCCTGATGAGCGTGGCGATCAGCTGTTCGCTGATCGTCGCCCTCCTCACGCTCATCTTTTCCTTCAGGAATTCGCTCGAGACCTGGATCAGGAGGACGATCTCTGCGGATGTCTATGTGAAACCGGCATCCTGCACATC
>DATJWU010000110.1:0-11260 GCA_035501055.1 Thermodesulfovibrionales bacterium | reverse complement strand
AGGGCGTCACCGAATAGGAGAGCCCGTTCAGATCCAGACTGATATAGTCTTTACCGAGAGAATCGCCCTTGTCGAAGCCTACCCCCGCAACGCCCCTCCGCAGTATCTCCTGGCAGAGTTCCTCAGAGGCAGTCCCCTTCAGGAGTGCCGTCACGCTGTCCCCGGCGCTCAGGTGAATTTCCTTCAACCCTGTCACCTCGAGTTCCTTCAGATTTCCAAGCACCGCATTGATCTGACCGATCATCAGAGGACATTCATCGACAGGAATGACCTCCCTCGTCCCCTGCCGGAAAAAGCCGATCTCCCCTGCAGGAGAGACTTTGAACTGGCCCCTGTGCCGGTAACCGAACTCGACTCCCGTGAGTGAGGGCATGAGCGGGATCTCGATACCGCCGATCCGCCGCACGGTGTCGAGGAGAATTTCTTCCTTTATCGAGACCTGTTTTTCGTACTCGATGAACTGTATCTGGCATCCCCCGCACCTGCCGAAGATCCTGCACGGCGCCTCTCTTCTGAACGGAGAGGGCTCGACGACGCTCCTGACCGTGGCAAGTGAGTAATCCTTCTTGTTCTCCTCTACCGTGACCTCGACGAGTTCGCCGGGCACCGCCCCTGTCACGAAGGTCACTTTGCCGGTCCTTGCAATGACGTACCCGCCGTACACGGGCGTTTCGGCCCTTACCGTCTCGACCATCACTTCTTGCTCAGGAGCTTCCTGATCGTCTCCTTCAGCTCCGTCAGCTCCGCCGATTTTACCACGTAAGCCTCTGAGGCCCATACCGCGAAGTCGTCCCTGTAGTCATATGCCGTCGACATGATGATCGGTATCCTCGGTTTCTTCTCCTTCATCTGTCTCAGGATCTTGATGCCGTCCACATCGGGCATGAGGATATCGAGGGTGACGAGGTCAGGGTCTTCCCTTTCGAACACCTCCATCGCCTCTGTGCCTGAGGAAGCGACGACAACCTCATACCCGTCCTCTTCGAGCTCCTCCTTGTACAGTCTCCTGATATGCTGGTCATCGTCAACAATCAGTATCTTCATGCGTCCTCCTTTCCCGTCGGTAGAAAAACCCTCATCGTCGTGCCCTCTCCGGGCCTGCTCTTCACTTCAATCCTGCCCTTATGTTCTTCGATGATCCTCCGTGTTATGGCAAGGCCGAGACCGGTGCCCATCGGCTTTGTCGTATAAAAGGGATCAAAGATAAAGGCCATATCCTTTTCCTCGATGCCGCTTCCCGAGTCGCTCACCTCGGCGATCACATGCCCGTTTCCCGTGTAGGTCCTGACCTCTATCTCCCCGTTCGCCCCGACCGCCCGAATCGCGTTATTGACGATATTCAGCATCGCCTCTTTCACCCTGTCGGCATCGAGGAAGATACCCGGGACATCTCCGAGACCGGTCCTCATCGCGATTCCCTTTTCGATCAGCTCGGATTCGACAAGGGCAAGCACCTCGCTGATCACGTCATTGATGTTCACCGCTGTCTTCGTCAGTCTCACTTCGCGGACGAAGCCGAGGATCTCCTTGAGAATCAGCTCGAGCCTCTTCACCTCGTTGTTGATGATCATCGCGTATTCTTTCAGGTTGCCATCGAGCGTCCTCTCGAGCCTCTGGGCAAAGCCGCCGATCGACACAAGGGGGTTCCTGATCTCGTGCGCCACCCTCGCTGCAACCTCCCCGAGGGCAGCCATCCTCTCGGAGATCGCCAGCTTTTCCTGGATCAGTTTTATCTCGGAGATGTCCCTTACGATGTGGACAGTCCCAAGGAAACTGCCCGCCGCGTCGAAGAGAGGAGAGGTGGAAGTAAGGAATATGCCCCCGAGGTGGGCGTCCTCGACCTCTTCCACAAAGGCTTTCTTCGTTTCGACCGTCTTATGATGCGGACACTCCTGCAGGGGCGAGTCCTTACCGTGAAAAACCTCGTAGCATTTCCTGCCGATCAGCTCATGTTCTGTCATGCCGAATTTATTCGCCACCGCCTTGTTGACGTTCCTTATCGTGTAGTCCGTATCGGTGAAAAAGACCATGTCCGAAATGGACCTGAAAATATTTTCGAGCTCCGCTTCGGCGAGTGAAATCTTCTCAAAAAGCTTGGCGCTCTCGATCGCGGCTGCCACCTGGTTCGAAAATGCGGCAAGGAACTGCATGTCTTCATCGGTCACCGGCCTCCTGGTGTAGAGGTTGTCGACCCACAGGATGCCGATCACCTTGTCCCTGGAAATGAGCGGCACGACCGCGTATGCCTCGGTCCCGAGCTGCTGGATAAAGATGGGGTCGGAAAGAGGGTCTTCCTTCGCGTCCCTGATGTTCAGGGGCTTCTTCTCCCTGAGCGCAAATGCAAGGGCAGAAGTGCTGTCGAGGGAGATTTCCATTCCCATACTCAGCCTGTCAAGGAAGGAATCCTTCCTCAGGGGCCCTTTCTCGATCTCCTCCATCACATTATCGAGGGTCTTCTTTTCCGAGTAGAGTTTTTCCCAGATGCTGGCCGCCTCTTCAAGGCTGGAGGGGCCGACACCCATGGCGCCCTTGAGCACGTTCTTCTCCTCGTCCACGAGGAAGAGTACCGCACGGTTGAATCCAAGCCCTTCTCCCATCGTCACCGCGGTGAGGATCATGCGCAGGAGCCTGTCGAGGTCGAGGGTGCTCCTCATCGCCGAACTGATGAAGAAGAGACGGGAAAGTTCCTGGTTCCTTCTTATCAGTTCCTTCTCGACCCGCTTCTTGTCAGAGATGTCCCGCGATATGCCGCTGATACCGATGATCTCTCCCGAGGCCTCCTTGATAGGTGAAAGCGTGAGGCTCACCTCTATGATGGTCCCATCCATCCTCTGTCTCACCGTCTCGATATCCTTGAGCACCTCACCGTTCCTCACGCGTTCGAGATGTTCCTTCTCTTTTCCGGTGAGAAAATCGGGGACAAAGGGCAGAAACTTCCCCACTGCCTCGGACTCGCGATAACCGTATATCTTTTCAGCCCCCCTGTTCCACGACGTGATGTTCCCGAACAGGTCGGACGTCACGATCGCATCCGCCGAGTTCTCGATAAGGCTTTCGAGGTACTCTTTCGTCTGTATGCCTTCACGGTACAGGGCGAGCATCTCCTCCTGGTAGAGCACCTTGTCGGTGATGTCCTGAATGTAGACCACGCACTCCACTACCGCGCCGCTTTCATCCCTGACAGGATAGGACGAGAGTTCCGCATAGTTCAGGCCGCTTGTCTGAGTGATCGTATTGATCTCCCCTGTCTCGCAGGTCACCTGCGCCACGCAGTGAGGGCAGATTCCTCCGGAGTTGTGGAAGACGTCGAGCGCACTCTTTCCGACCATCTCCCCGATCGGCATCCCTCTCCACTTCTCCACGAAACTGTTCGCCGAGAGAATGGTAAAGTCCCTCGCGATGCTGATGATTCCGCCCTGCACGCTGTCGAAGAGCACATCGAGTTTCTTCTTCGCCTCGACCGCTTCCTTCTCTTTCCGGCGTTCGAGTTCGAACATCTTGGCCTTCTCGATGGCGATGGCGGAGAGCGACGCGAAACCCTCCGCGATTCTGAGATCATCGGCGGAAAAAGAGATAATCTCTCCTTTGTTCGTCATCTTGTCGTAAAGGGCAAAGGTACCGATTACCGTGGGGCCGACTTTCAGGGGCACGTTCATGACCGATTTCACATCAAGGTAAGGCACCCTCCATTCGGAATCCACGCCGGACATGTCTTCTATGATCACCGGCCTTCCCTCCTGCGCGACCTTTCCGGGTATCCCTTCCCCGAGAGAGAGCGTCATCATCCCCTCTATCTCCTTCGGCAGACCGAAGGAGGCCTTGATCACCAGCCTGTCCTCTTCGATGAGCCGTATGATGCATCCCTTTGTGCGGAGCAGCTGTGTGGCCTGTTCGGCCATCTTCTCCAGGACCTCATTGAGGTCGAGACTGGACGTGATCGTTTTGGCAATTTCATACATGGCGGCGAGGTTGTGGAGCTGGACTTTTGTCGAAAGATAGAGCTCCTCGTTTCTTTCATTCACCTCTTGAAGTTCATCGAGCATCCTGTCGAAATGCCCGGCGATGATCCCGAATTCGTCTCCCCTCCGTGACCCGATCCTGTATCCCAGTTCACCTGAGCTTATCCTTTCCGTCGCGGTCATGATCTCCTGGAAAGGATCGGCGATCACCCTTCCCATAAAGATCGCCAGGAATATAAAGAAGAGGGAACTCCCGGCGACGAGCACTGCAAAGTAATAGGCCATCCTTCTTTCCGTCGCCTCGCCGCGCCGTATCTCGGCGTTGAAGGTCTTCACCGACCTCAGATAGACCGCGTCGAGCCTCTCGCGCAGCGCGCCTTCTTTCTCTCCGAGACGCTTCAGCACCGAAACCATCTTCTCGTTGCCCACGGGATGTTCTGTCCCCATGGCCTCGCCCGCAACCGATCTCAGCGCTTCGAAATAGGTCCCGAGAACCTTGATCTCTTCCCCTTCCCCTGTCACGGCGGAGAGATCTCCGAACCGCTTGTGGATGAAGGCAAGTTTTTCCGCGTAGATCTTCCTGAACTGCGGATCCCCGGTGATCGACCATCCCTCAGTGGCCATCACAAAGTCGATGATCGATGTTTTCAGGCCCTCGAAGAGTTCATGCTCATGCGTCGACGTGCGCAGGGTCTCAAAGGTTCCGCTCAGACCTTCGAAAATCAGGAAGCTCCCTGCCCCCGAGAGCCCCGTCAGCACGAGGAAGACCGCCACAAAAGCCTTGAGTTTGGTCCTTATTGTCATAGCGGCCGGGCTATCCCCTTTCTTGCCGAGGCCCTGTCATAGAGTTCGATATACTGTTTCGCCGAACGTTCCCAGGAAAAGTCGGTCCGCATCGCCCCGACGATGATTCTCTTCCATCTCCGTTTGTCGACATACACGCAGAAGGCGCGTTTCAGGCAATCCCTCATTGCCGTGGGCCTGTATTCCTCAAAGAGAAAGCCGGTCCCCTCTCCCTGCAAAGGGTCATGGTCGATGATCGTGTCGGCGAGCCCTCCGGTCTTTCGGGCCACCGGCACCGTCCCATATCTCATAGCGATCATCTGGCCGAGCCCGCAGGGCTCGTAATACGACGGCATCAGAAAAAGGTCGCTGCCTGCATAGATCCGGTGGGCGAACGACTCGTCGTATCCTATGCGCGCATAGAGCGACCCCGCATACTTCGCCCCCAGTCCGCGGACCTTCTTCTGAAGCGATTCATCGCCCTTCCCGAAAAGGACCACCCGCGCGCCGGAGGAGACGATCTCATCGGCAGCCTCGATGAAAAGGTCGAGGCCCTTCTGCGCAGAGAGTCTTCCCACGAGCGCAATGATGGGGGCATCTTTCCCCTCGAGCCTTAGCACGCACTCTTCGATCAGTCTCTTCCTGCAGGTCTCCTTCCCTTCAAGATCAGAGGGACCGTACTGTGCGGCGATCTCGGGGTCCCTGGAGGGGTCCCATTCCTCCACGTCAATTCCGTTGACTATACCGGCAAGGTCGCGGCTGCGCGCCCTCAGAACGCCATCAAGGCCGTATCCGAACTCCGGCGTGAGGATCTCCCGGGCATAGGTACGGCTGACCGTCGTGATGAGATCGGCCGCAATGATCCCCGCCTTGAGAAAATTCACCTTTCCGTAGAATTCCACGCCTTCCGGATTAAACCATTCACTGCCGAGGCCGGTGAGAGGGAAATCCGCCGCGCCAAAGAGCCCCTGATATCCGAGATTATGGATAGTGAGGACCGTTGCGGTGTCCCTGAAAAAATCCTTCCTGTAGAGCGTTTTCAGATAAAGGGGTATCAGCCCCGTCTGCCAGTCGTTGCAGTGGATCACCTCCGGTTTCAGCCCGAGGGCCAGGCATGTCTCGAGCACCGCACGGTTGAAGAATGTGAACCGCGCCGCGTTGTCGGGATAATCACCCTGCGGCGTTCCATAGAGATCGGCCCTGTCAAAAAACTCGTTGCCTTCGAGAAAAAAGACCGAGGGTCCGGGAGACCACACCCTGCAGGGATAAGACTTCGTCCCGACGGGGATAGTGAAATGGACGCCTGTATCGGTCAATGCGAAGCCCTCCCGTACCGCGCGGTAAAGCGGAAGCACGAGAGAGACTTCGACGCCGGCCATCTTCCCGTATTCCCGGAAGAGAGACCCCGCCACGTCCGCAAGCCCCCCGGTCTTCGCAAAGGGGACCGCCTCGGATGCCGCGATGAGTACCTTCATACGATTGTAACCGTCATAGGAATGCAAAAGGTAACGTGTACAATGAGAAATGAAAAATGCCGGAAAAGATCCGCCTTTCTCCTCTTGGCAACTTTACAATCTGCACGTTCCCATTGAGCTTTTGCATTGTCTATATCTTCGCTTCCCTCATGAACTTCGCGGCTTCTTCAGGAAGCGTCGGATTGATATAAAAACCCGACCCCCACTCGAACCCCGCGATCTTCGTCAGTTTGGGGAGCAGCTCGATATGCCAGTGATAATAGTCATTTGTCTCATCCGAGAAGGGCGACGTGTGGACAACAAAATTATAGGGCGGCGTGTCGAGTATCCGGTCCATCTGGCGCAGTACTGTCTGGAGGGCCTCGGCAAGGGCCGAAAAACTCCTGTCCTGCGGAACGAAGGCCGATTCATGCCTCCTGGGCAGGATCCAGGTCTCAAAAGGCGCCCTCGGGGCAAAGGGAGCGAGCGCCACGTACCCTGAATTTTCATAAATCACTCTCTTGCCGTCTTCCATCTCCTGGTTGATGACATCGCAGAATATACAGCGCTCCTTGAATTCATAGTAATGGCGGGCAGCATCCACCTCCTCTTTCACGAGTTTCGGGACGACAGGCACCGCGATAAGCTGCGAGTGGGAATGCTCGAGCGACGCGCCCGCCGCATCGCCTTCGTTCTTGAAGATGAGGACATACTTGAAGCGGGGGTCTTTCTTGAGGTCGGACAAACGCATATGGTAGGCCCAGAGCACATCCTCCACTGACTTGAGCGGCATCGTCGCCAGGGAAAGCTGATGGTCGGGGGTTTCGACGATTACCTCGTGGGCCCCGATGCCGTTCATTTTGTCGAACATCCCCTCACCCGCCCTGTTCAGATCCCCGTAGATCTGCAGGGCAGGGAATTTGTTCGGCATCACGCGGAGCGTCCATCCCGCGGTATCCGCAGGAGTAGGCGACGGCCTGAAGGCCATGATCTCGTGGGGTGTCGTATACTCATTCCCGGCGTCAAAGGGACAGAAGCCGCCTTTCTTCCTCTGCACCGGCGGTGAGGCAAAATCAGTCGGGCGTTTGCCCCGTTCCACTGCAATGATGACCCATCTCCCCGAGATCGGATCTTTCCGTAATTCTGGCATATCTCCTCCACAGATCGGCTGTAATCGCTGGATTTTATTATATCACACCGGGATGGAATGACCTGACCATGTAGGTGGCGCCGTCTTCGGAAAGATCGCTGCAGGAGATGCCCGTCGCATCTCTCTTATTGACGCTTAAAGCCTCTTCTTTATCTTTTGTTCGTACATCAGTTTTTCCGCCCTGACTATCAGTTCGTAAATTGAACAGATCGATTCAGGATCGTAATATGAGGTGCCGAAACTTATGAGCAGGCGGTAGCCGCCGATCTTTTTTTCGTTGTGACTTTCGACGTTCCGCCGCAGCCGGTCAGTGATTCTTTCCACGTCATTCTTCGTACTTGCCACGGGAATGACGACAAACTCGTCTCCTCCGATCCGGGCAATAATGTCGGAGTCCCGGAAGGTCTCCTTAAGAAGAGTGGCGGTCTCGACAAGCACCTCGTCACCCGCCTGGTGTCCGAAAGTATCATTGATCTCTTTCAGATTATCGAGATCGGCATAGAGCAGGAACACCCCCCTTTTCTCCCGCTTGCATGATTTCAACAGCTGCTCGGAGAAGGTAAAGAAGCCCCGTCTGTTGTAAAGGCCGGTGAGTTCGTCGGTAAGCGACAGGGTACGCAGTATTTCCTCCATCTGCTTCAGCTCGGTAATGTCCTTTGAAATAACGGTCACCGCCACCGTGTGGCCGGCGTCGGCCTTGACGGGACTCAGTGTCTGGACAAAATATCTGCCGTCTCTCAGGCTCCTGTGCTCGCGCTGCGTGCCCTCGCCCGTTTCGAAAACCTTGTCAACATCCCTTGTGAACGCATCGGTTTCTTCAGGCGTGTGAAACTCGCGGTAGGAATGACCGACATATTCCTCCCCTGAAAAGCCCGCCCGTGCCCTATGCTTCCTGTTCATGTGGAGATAGCGGTACTCCCTGTCCACCACATAGATAAAATCGTCGGAGGACTCGACCAGAGAACGATATTTCCCCTCGCTTTCCAGGAGAGCCTGTTCCGCGTGCATCCGCCCGGTAATGTCACGGGTCAGTCCGAGAAGGTAGGTCACATCCCCCTTGTCATCGCGCAGCGGCACCGCATGAGTTTCGAGCCAGAGTTTCCTGCCTTTGAAGCCGGTAATCTCAAACTCCAGGATTCCCGTCCCGCCCTGAAATACCGCATCGGTAAGTTTCCTGAAGGCGTCGCGATGTTCGGGGTTCACAATCCCGTAGACTGACTTGCCTTTCACCTGCTCAAGCGAATCTGCTTCAATCATCGCCAGGCCTGCGCGGTTCATAGTGAGGAGCGTCCCGTCGGGAGAAAAGAGCTTGATACACTCCGGCGCCGTCTCGATAATCGTATGGAGGAAATTCTCGCTCTCCCGCAGCGCCTTCTCAATCCTTCTGAACTCGGCAAGATGCGTTTTCAACGGCCTGAGAAGAATAAAGTAAAGGATTGGGACCATGATAAGTATCACCATGAGTGAGTCAAACAGGGCATCCTCATAGAGGGACAAGGGCTGCGACAGATTTCCCAGGACAAGCGTCACGATTATTTGCGAGAGGAAGATCGCAAAAATAATTATACTCAGTTGACAGAAGGGCTCTGTGACGATTCTGGGTGATGTGGGCGGCGACGGTCGCTTTGCTCCGGACGCTTCAGCGTATTCCCGGACAGAGTCTGTTTCGCTCTTCATATGCGTTCTGCGCCCCCGTGAAAATCAGAACTTCGAAACTGCGCTATTATATCAGGCTCAGCGAAGAATAAGGTATACTTTTATTGTTATGAAACCGACGTTCCACCACAGGCTGGTGAACGGCCCCTTCGAAGACCCTTGCGTATTCGTAAGAATGCTTCGGGAACGGAGGGCCTTTCTCTTCGACGCCGGAGACATCAGCCGTCTCGAAGCCGGCGACCTCCAGAAGATCACCGACCTCTTTATCACCCACACCCACATCGACCACTTCATAGGCTTCGATACGCTCCTCAGGGCTTTGCTCCGCAGAGAGACCCCCCTCAGGGTGTACGGCCCGGAAAACATCGTCGACTGTGTCGGGGGGAAACTCCGCGGATACACCTGGAACCTCATCGAGCAATACCCCATAAAAATGGAGGTCTTTGCGGTAGGCGGCCGTGAAATACGTCATACGAGTTTTTACGCGGAGAACGGTTTCAGAGGGATAGAGCGGGCGTCACGGCCCTTCGACGGCGTCGTGCTGAAAGACGCTCCCTATACCGTAAGGGCCGCCACCCTCACCCATGACACGCCCTGTCTTGGCTTCGCGCTTGAGGAAGACTTTCATATCAATATCGACAAAGCCGCACTGAACGATCTTGGCCTTCCTGTAGGGCCGTGGCTCGGCGAGTTAAAGAGAGTGATCCGCGAAAAGGCGGCGCCCGACACACCCCTGATGGCCGGCGGCAGGGAATTCATGTTCTCGGACCTCGTTCACCTCGCAGGAATCACCGAGGGACAGAAGGTCTCCTATGTCACCGACGTCTCCCCGGAAGAAGAGAATCTCCGAAAGATCGGGGAACTGGTGAGAAACTCCGACACCTTGTACTGCGAGGCCTACTTCCTCGACGAAGACAGGGAACGGGCAAGAGAGCGCCACCATCTCACCGCAAAACTCGCGGGCACGATCGCCCGGAAGGCCGAGGTGAAGGACCTGGTCGTGGTGCACTGCTCCCCGAAGTACCGCGATCTGCCGGGTGTCATAGAGAAAGAAGCAATGGAGGAGTTCAGACGAACAACAGAATCATAAGTGTACTTTGTCGATGCGGTCTCCGGGAAGTCAGGAATTGCTCGAAGCCTTGTGCATGCGATGAGATTCCATTGATGAGGTATCCGGGGCTTTGCGGAAAGTGGTAATCCGCATTGAGCAATCGACTATCGTCGGCAACTCTCACAAGGTATCGCGATACAAGACTTCTCACCACACCTGACTTCCCGACAAGAAAGTTCCTTGGCGACCTCAAAGTGCACCGGTGCGTATAATTCGCAACTACATCCCGCACTCATTTTCTGATGATCTTCCCCGTCGGCTGCCATGATTTGATCCGCTGAGGCAGCGGACGGAAAGTTTCGACAAGGTCTCCGACTTTCGCTTTGCTGAAGTCCTTTATCTTTATGCCCGCCTTTTGCCCCTGGGCTGCTCTCTGGACCGCCTTGTCCCCGATATGGAGCGACTCCACAGTGCCGCTGTAGACAGGACCCATCGCCGAGATGATGCGGAAACGCTCACCGACCGAAAGGACTCCCTCGACGACATCGCACCCGATGATGATCCCCCTCCTGTTGCCTTTGAAGAGGGCGATCACCTTGGCCGATCCCGTGATCTCTTCCTGTGCGACAGGGGGGATGAGGCCCCTGGCAACCTCGGTGATGTCGGACACCAGTGCATAGATGACGTCATAGAGACGGACTTCGACGTTATGTTCCCTGAGAGTCTTTTCCAGCCCTGCCGATACACCGACCTCAAAACCGACGATGAGTCCGCTGCCCGTTTCCGCAAGAAGGACGTCGGACTTGTTCACCGACCCGATGCCGAACCGCATAACCGTGAGATCGACCTCGGGTATACTCACGTGCGAAAGTGCTTCAACAGCCGCCTCTGCGCTTCCGACCGAATCGGACTTGAGGACGATCTCAAATTTCCTTATCGCCCCCTGCCCCCCATGCTTCTTTTCTTCTCTATGCGCCATCTCTTCCCTGCCTTATGGGTATGGTATCACTCCTTCCGGCGATCTACAACAGAAGATATCCTTTATGCTTTAATAGAACAGTTACTTTGGACGGATATTCTCCCGGTCGGAAGGCGGGCATGCCGAAAACACTTGTATCGCGACACCTTAAGGGACACGACGATCACATTGCTCATCCGTTTTTGAAGGCCGCGACCGGCGAAAGCCTTTACAGGGGCATCTCCGGAG
>DATJWU010000109.1:0-3210 GCA_035501055.1 Thermodesulfovibrionales bacterium | reverse complement strand
CGCTGGTTTCCTTTGCGGTGCTGCCGCTCACCATGTACGTCTTTGACAGCATCCGGGTAAAAGTGGTGATCGCTTTTCTGATCGCCGGACTTCTTATCGTGAGACATGCGGCGAACATAGAGAGGCTCCTGAAGGGCACGGAATCACGCGTGGGGGAAAAGGCTTGAAAAGACATTACGGCATCAGAAGGCTTATCCTCTGGGTCTTGTTGCTCGGGTTTTGGCATGCCTGTTGCGGGACAGCCCCCTGCAGTGCAGACGAGGACCTCTTCGAAGCGAGACTCAACAGGGGTCTCTTCAATACAGACCCTTACGCATATCTTCTTATCGAGAAGGCCCGCGCCGAAAAGATGCACGCGAAGGAATACCTCTCCAGCGCTCAGAAATTTTCTCCCGATCTCCCCGCAGTCTATTTCGCGTTTGCCGCGCAGGGCCTTCCGCGGTCGCTTCACGAAGCATTGGAACGCATCGATTACTTCGTCCAGGGCATCGAGGCCTACGCGAGAAATTTCTGGTGGCTCTTCAATCTCTCGGGACTGCTTTTCCTGAGTATCATCACGTCCTACGTTCTTTCCCTCTGCGTGGTGGTCGCGATGCGTTTCCCCATGGAGTACAGGCTTCTCTCCCACGACATCAGGGAAGACAAGAGAAAGGCGCTCCTCCTCGCGGTGCCGCTCTTCCTCTCATTCTTCGGCTTCTTCCTTTTTGTCGCGGGCACGCTGTTCGTCTTCGGACTCTATTTCAGACCCCGCGAAAGAATCCTTGTGTATTGCGCGCTCCTGTCCCTTCTCCTCTGGCCTGTAATGGCGAAATTCGCGCATACATTCCTCTCGTCCCCGTCACCGGAACTGAGGGGCACGGTAGCGGTAAACGAGGGGAGGGACAACAGCTACGCCCTCCTGACCCTCGCGCGGTCCAAAGACTTTGCCCCGACCTTCTCCTACGCCCTTGCCGCAAAAAGAGAAGGACGGTATGCGGAGGCCATCAGCAGGTACAAAGCCCTGATTGGGAAACAACACGACGCCCTCGTCTATACCAACCTGGGAAATGCTTACTACGCGGCAACTGACACCGAAGCCGCAAAGAACGCGTACCGGAAAGCGATCAGCGTCGACCCCCGCGCCGCAGCCAACTATAACCTCAGCCAGGTCCTGAGAGCGGCGCTCGACTTTCCGCAGGGAAGCGAATATTTCCTTGCGGCCGCGAAGCTCGATCGCGAGGCAGTGTCACGTTTCGCCTCTGCCGCAGACAGCAACCCGAACCGCTTTGTCGCGGACGAACTCCTGCCGATGTCCGCGTTCTGGGAGTATGCGAGAGAAGAGAGCAATGTCCCGGCATCTGCGTACATGATACCCTTTGTCTCCGGCCTGATCATGATACCCGCCTTCTCGTTCCTCGGCAGGCGGCTCCGGGAGGGCTCGCGCCGGTGCAAACGGTGCGGAGAGGTGTTCTGCAACGCCTGCTCGGGAAGCAGGACCTGGGGAGGGATGTGCGCACGGTGCTATAAATTCTTTGTCAGGGTCGACGAACTGGATTCACGGGAGAGGATCTCCCGCCTGATGACCCTACACCAGCGTCAGACGAGAAGAAGGAGGACGGCGAAAATCCTTTCCTATGTGTTTCCCGGGACAGGCCAGATCTATGCGGGCAGGCTCACCGCGGGTCTGCTGCTCTTGTGGCCTTTCCTTTTTTCTCTTACGGTCTCGGTGATGAACCGTCATCCTTTTGTCGGACTTTCTCCTTTTGAGCAGAACTGGGTGACGCTCGTCGCCCTGGTTCCTGCCTTTTTTTCATATCTGTTTTCGATCTCGCATATAAGGAAGGGACTCCAGAGGGGATGGCTCTAGAGGGATCTCTCATAGATTTCGGCCTCGCCGATATCCTGCAGCTCATCTATTTTCAGAAGAAGAGCGGCATCCTCACTCTGAGCAGCCGCAGGGACAGGGTCCAGATAACCTTTCATGAAGGCAATATCGTCGCAGCCGATTCCCGCAAGAGGACGGAGGAGAACAGACTCGGAAGAATACTCCTCAAAAAAGGGCTTATTTCAGAAAGCGACCTCCGGGGAGTACTCGAGGAAGAGAAGTCGACGGGGATGAAGGTCTCCGATATCCTTATCAACAAAGGAATGGTCTCGCGGGATGACATCGCCGCGACTGTCGCGCTTCAGGTGACGGACACGGTTACTCAACTTTTTTCCTGGAAAGAAGGCACGTATGAGTTCCAGGTCCAGCCGACAGTTCAGAAGGCGGGAATTCCGTTGACCCTCGATACCCAGCACCTGCTCATGGACGGACTGCGCGTCCTCGATGAATGGTCTCTGATCGAAGGAAAGGTGACCCTCGACATGGTCTTCAGGAAGACCGGGACAGCGGGGGCAGGTCTGACCATCACGGAGGAAGCCGTACTCTCGTACGTAGATGGTGATAACGATATAAGCATCATAATGGATCTGACCGGAATAGATGATTTTGAAGCATCAAAGGCCGTGGTGTCCCTCATCGAGAAAGGCCTTATCGCACGCGTCGAGATATCTCCTGTGGCCGCTGAAGAGATTCTTCCTGCTGAAGCCGCATCGGGGTCGTCGGCAAACCTCCTGCCGGCGTTCCTCCTCATCGCTGCCTTCATCATTTCCGCGGTCATACCTCTGCTGAGAGGTTCGCCGGAAACACCGGGCTCTTTCCTCGGGGGCGCCTCATCCAGGGGACGGGAGGCGGTGAGGGATATCGACGCCCTGCGCTTCAGGGTTGAAGAGTTCAGGTACCGGCAGGGTTCGTATCCTGCGGACCTCCGCCAGGTCGGCAGTGAACGCGATGTGTGGGGAAAGCCCTACCTCTACAGGACGGAAGGGGACGGCAAAAGCGTCGTCATTGTCAGTGCCGGTCCTGATGGCATATTCGGTACCGCGGATGACGTCTACTAGGCATTCCGCGTACTATGAAACTCCATGCCCGGCGGCCACAGGGGGATGAAAAGGGCGGTTGTCCTCCTCAGTGGCGGAATCGATTCCTCAACGACCCTCGCCTTCGCCAAGACGGAAGGCTATGCCCTTTACGCCCTCAGCTTCGATTACCACCAGAGGCACCGGAGAGAACTGGAATCTGCAAGAATGGTCGCCGCCTCACTCGCGGTTGAAAGACACCTCGTCATCGCCTTTGACCTGCGGGAGATTGGCGGCTCGGCATTAACCTCTGACATCGCAGTGCCGAAG
>DATJWU010000108.1:0-3034 GCA_035501055.1 Thermodesulfovibrionales bacterium | reverse complement strand
GACGTTAAGGGTCTTTTCGATGATCTACGGTGCGAAGATTCTCACCTTTGTGCTTCCCCCTGAAAAAATGATCGGCGTTTTGGGCAGGGTCTGCAGTCCGCTCGAGAGGATCGGAATCCCGGCGGGGGAGTTCTTTTCGGTCATGGGACTGACGCTGAAGTCTTTTCCCCTGCTCACGAGCCGTGTCTCAAGGGCGTACCGCGAAAACAGGGACAGCGGTGATCGTGAGGGGTTCCGCAACCGGATAAGACATCTTGTGTCTTTCCTGCTTCCGGTATTCGTCGAAAGCATCCGTTCCCCTGAAATCTTCTTTGGTGATGAGAAGGGCGAAGTGAAGGAATAATGGCACGCGAGATTGATCTCTTCATCAAAGGCGCCATGGCATACGATGGTTCGGGCGGTGAGCCTGTCAGGGCCGACATAGGGATTGCGGGAGACAGGATAGCTTTTGTCACGGGCCCTTCGGGTCGCGGCGCGCTCAGGGCACGGCATTACATAGAGGCAAAAGGGCTTTCTGTATGCCCCGGCTTTATCGACACCCATGCGCATTCCGAATTCACGCTGCTCGCGGACGGCCGGGCCGAGGGAAAGGTGCTGCAGGGCGTGACGACGGAGGTCAACGGAAACTGCGGGCTCTCGGCAGCGCCGCTTTATCGCGAGGCGTTCTCACACCGGGAAAAGGATCTCAGGGAACTGGAGATAGAAGAGCGCTGGGCGACATTTCATGAATACTTTGCCCTCCTCGAGGCGCGGAAACCGTCGATTAATTTTGCGACCCTTGCGGGGCACGGGAACCTCAGGGCCTCGGTGATCGGCTACGACGACAGACGGCCGTCCGGGGAGGAAATGGAGTCGATGCGCATGCTTCTCCGGGACGCGGTGGGACAGGGGGCCATCGGCCTGTCGACGGGGCTTATCTATCCCCCTGGAGTATACGCCGACACGCTGGAACTTGTCGAGCTTGCGAAGTCCATTCCTGACTTCCTCTACGCATCCCACATGCGGAGCGAGGGAGACGCACTGATCGAGGCGATAGAAGAGCTCCTGCGCATAGGGAGGGAGTCAGGTATCGCCGTGCACGTATCCCATCTCAAAACGGGGGGCAGGGCGAACTGGCACAAGATTGAGAAGGCGATCGAGGTGGTCGACAAGGCAAAGCAGGGAGGGCTGAGGGTTTCGGCCGACCGATATCCGTACACCGCTGCGTCTACAGACCTTGATGCGGTGCTGCCGTCGTGGACGTACGCCGGGGGCGCGGAAGAAGAGCTGAGACGGCTGCAAGACGGGGAGATAAGGGCGAAAATCAGGGAGGAAGTCCTGGAGCGTCATCAGGACGCTGAATACTGGGACGGAATAGTCATCTCATCGCTCAATAAAGAATCGAATAAGTGGATGGAGGGCAAGACACTCTCCTTTCTTGCGGAGAAGACCGGCAAGGGACCGGTCGAATTTCTTTTCGATCTCCTGATCAATGAGAGGCTCAGGATCGGCGCGATTTTCCATTCCATGAGCGAAGAGAATCTCGAGAGATTCCTTTCCCTGCCGCACCTGATGATCGGATCGGACAGTTCGGCGCGTTCGACAGACGGGCCCACGCACACCGGCAAACCCCACCCGAGGGGTTTCGGTACCTTCCCGAGGTTTATCGGGAGATATGCGAGGGACCGGGGGTTGATGAGCGTCACCGAGGCGATCAGGCGGGTGACAATGCTCGCCGCCACGACTTTCGGCCTGAAGGGGAGAGGGCAGCTCCGGGAGGGATTTTACGCGGATCTGGTTTTGTTTGACGAAGAAAAGATTCTCGACAGGGCGACCTTTGAAGAACCCTTCCTCACGCCTGAAGGAATACGCTCTGTCATTGTGAACGGCGTTGTTGCGGCTCGGGATGGAGCAGTGTGTGTGCCGGGAGCGGGACGTGTTCTCAGGCATGGAAGATGATAAACGGAAGGCAGCCACGCTTCTCGACACACCCGCCGTCCCAAAACAGAGCGGATCTTCATGGCTAGACCGATTATCGGCATCACCCTGGACCGTGAAGGTGAATACCTAAGGGTTAAGCACCACTACCACGAGGCGGTGAACAGAGCGGGAGGGTTGCCGCTCTATGTCCCTTTCGGCATCGACACCTCCTCTGTTGCTGAGGTCATTGACGGCCTTCTCATTTCCGGAGGAGGTGACATAGACCCTTCGTTGTTTGCCGAAGAGCCTCATCCTGCGATCAAGCCTGCATCAAGGGAACGAACGGACTTTGAAATCGCGCTGCTGCAGACTATAATGAGAAAAGGGAAGCCTGTGTTCGGCATCTGTTACGGCATGCAGGTGATCAATGTCGCTCTCGGCGGCGATTTGTACCAGGACCTCGGCGCTCAATTGGGGACCGCGACTGATCACCGGCAGGGATATCACGAGGTCTTTGGAAAGGGTTCGCTCATGAAAGGAAGGTTTACGGTAAATACGTCGCATCATCAGGCAGTCAGGAAAATCGGAAAGGACCTTGAAATATGCGGCCTTTCGGGCGATAACGTAACAGAAGCCTTCTTT
Organism: Thermodesulfovibrionales bacterium; assembly: GCA_035501055.1. Lineage (GTDB taxonomy): Bacteria > Nitrospirota > Thermodesulfovibrionia > Thermodesulfovibrionales > UBA9159 > DATJWU01. The sequence goes on along the minus strand of DATJWU010000108.1, from coordinate 493 downwards.
TTGCCTGATTATCCCTTTCTCGTGGGAGTGCAGTGGCATCCCGAACGGCTGGATGATGATCTTTCCCGCGGGCTCTTCAGCGCCTTCGTAGGGCGTGCCGATGCCCGCAAATAGGTTCTATTTCCTGACGGTTCTCTTCATGATCCTGCTCCTGGGGTATCTCACCTATGAGATATTCCAGCCCTTTCTTACGGCGATCGCATGGGCCATGGTCGTCTGCGTTGTCTTTTATCCTGCGTACGCCTTTATCCTGAGATTCGTCAGAATGAAGGCGATCGCGTCGCTTCTCACCCTTGTGCTGATGGTTGTCGCCGTCATGGGGCCGTTCTCCTACATTTCGTTCGCGCTTGTGAGTGAGGTGAGCGATTTTGTGGGGAAGGGCGGGACGGAGAATGCCGAACTGATAAAGGCGATCAAATCTGATGAACGGATTATCTCTCTCATCGAGAGGATCGAGCCCTTTCTGGGAATGAAGGGCGTATCGGCCGAAGAG
>DATJWU010000107.1:0-3318 GCA_035501055.1 Thermodesulfovibrionales bacterium | reverse complement strand
GGCCGGGCCACCGTCCAGGAGATAGGCCGTCCAGATGTCTCCTCTGCCCAGGCAGATATTGATATCAAAACACTCCTTGCCTGTCTTGGCGCTCCTGAAGACCACATTGGCCTTGACGCCGTCGGTGTAGCTTGTGTTTACGATGTTGATGATGTTGACGTTGCCTCTTACGTTGTAATATCCAAAGATGAGGGCGTCACCAAGCCCCAGGGGATTCACCCAGGACGCCAGACCTGTCGGCTGTATGCCGCTGTCAGCGCCCGCAACACCCGCAAGGGCAATAATCATCGTGACTATCAGGATGGTTTTCTTCATTTTTCTTCCCTCCTTATTCCCCCGGTCGGGGCCCCCGGTTGTTATGCTTCAATACTACTGATGCAGCTCAGGCGAGTCAAGAGCCCGCAGCAGCAAAGGTCGCTATTGCTCATCCTTGCGAAGTGCATCAAGGTATTCTTCCCACTCTATCGGCAGGAGGTATTTCTTCCTGTTGTTGCATTCCTTGCAGGCAGGGACGACATTCCCCTTTGTCGTCTTCCCGCCGCGGACGATCGGCACGATATGGTCCATGGTCAGTTCCGCGGGATTAAATTTCTTGCCGCAGTAATGGCAGATGCCCTGGCTGCATTTCCGCTTCCACCACTGGGTCTTCCTCAGCTCCCGGGCCTTCGCCTTCTCCCGCCGAATCTCTTCTTCAGTAACGCTGCTTATAAAAGGGTCCATCAATCACCATGATTACTCAAAAGATCTTCTTTCACCGCAGAGTGCGCAGAGATCGCAGAGCCGGTTAATCTCCCCGCTGCACATCCAAGCTGAATTCGGCAGGGCAGGTATGCCGAAAAGCCTTGTATAGCGATACCTTAAAATATTGACGGTCGCCTTGTTATGCTCAAAGCGGAAAAACACCTTCGTCAGAATCATCTACATTATCGAATTTCAATTTCAATCGCATTATACAAGGCATTTGAGGCATGCCTGCTCTGCCGGCGCATAGAACTTACGGTTATCAGTCACGCTGTGCACCCGGCGGTAAACCGTTAGTCGCCTGCCCCATCTCACTCCACAGGATGCAGCGGTTTCTTCCGTTATGCTTCGCATGGTAGAGCGCTTTATCCGCCTTTTCGATGAGGTCCTCTTTCTTCCCGGCATCGGAAGGGCACGTCGCGGCTCCGATGCTCACCGTGACCTTCAGGTCCCTTCCCTCAAAAGGGAACGTTTTCTCCATCACCGACGTCCTCAATCTCTCGGCGATCTTCCGCGAACCTTCATGGTCGGTGCCGGGAAGTACGGCAGCGAATTCCTCTCCGCCGTACCGGGCCGCGATATCGACGCTCCTCACCGTATCTTTCAGCATCCCCGCAACGCGCCGAAGGACCTCATCTCCTGCCGGATGACCGTAAGTGTCATTCACCTTCTTGAAAAAATCGATATCCACAAGCAAGAGGGAAAGGGGCGCTGAAAAGCGCCCGAGCCGTCCGAACTCCTCAGTCAGCTTTTCCTGGAAATGGCGGTGGTTGTGGAGTCCGGTGAGACCGTCGGTGACCGCCATCCTCTCGATCTCGGCATAGAGCTTCACATTTTCGAGCGCCGACACCGCCTGGTTTCCGAGCACCTTGAGATACTCGAACTGAAGAGGGTTCAGGGCGCCGATATCCCTGGAGAGAAATACGAGGACCCCCAGCAGGTCCTTTTCGTACACCAGGGGGAGCACGCAAATCGAGCCTGAGTGCGCCGTCTTGAACGGAAGGGGAGCGAACTTGTGCTCCCTCAGGTCGGAAAGATAGAGGGGCTCTCTGCTCCTTATCGCGGTGGCGACGAGGGTATTCCTGAAATCGACAAGCTTCTCCTCGGGGGCAACGAGCCCGACCTCGTGAATAAGCTCATACCGGTCGCCCCTCGCCACGAAAAGAGCGATCGAAAGCGGCGCGATTCTGTGGGCCGTCTCGATCAGATTGCGCGCGACCTCTTCCATCTTCAGCGACTTCACGAGACTGGAAGTCCCCTGATTCAGGATCTGCATCCCCGCCTGTTGCCTTGTGGTATGGGAATCGACACGCGCGGCATGGAGGGCCTTCGCCACCTGTCGGGAGAGCATCTCGAGGGACCGTATCTCCCGTTCTCCGAATCTTCCCGCCCCGTTCCTCCGCGCCGACAACACGCCCGTGACAAAGCTGCCGTTCAGCACCGGCGTTGCGATCGCAGAGGGGCCGGCGCCCCCAGAGGGGTCCTTCCCTGACAGGACCGACGCCTTTTTCCCGGTGCACAGCCGCAAAAGCCCTTCCTCGTCTTTGGACTCCAGAGCCTCCCCGACGGCACACCGGAGATCGAGATCATTTCCCTTCAGGGTATGGAGTCTGACCGAATCAGCCGGAAGCACATGCAGGGCAAGGGAGAGGATTTCACTGAGCTCGCTGTTTGCCTTTTTTGTTGAAGAGAGATGGTGCGCCAGGAGACTTTCATTGCTGATCGTGATCGCCGCGCCGGAATCGATGTCCATGGCTCCTTCCGTGATTTTTGAGAGAGACCCCCTCAGCCTGTCTCTCTCCTTCTTTATCGCAGACACGACCGCAGAGAGCACCGTCGCGACCCCGACCGCGGTGAGGCTCAGGAGAGCCTCTTCGATCCTGTTGCCGTGCAGGAAATGGCGCGCCTCAAGGACCGGAACTGCGAGGCTCAGAGGGATGATGATTCCGGGCCGATAGAGGAGTGAAAGGGAAACCAGAAAAGGGAGGTACAGGATGTGGAGCCAGTGAATGGAGAGCAGTTGAATGACGCCTGCGAGGATGAGGGCACAGGAAAGGAGGGTTTCGACCAGAAGGCCCCTCCGCTTCCTTGCGAAGCAAAGGAAGAAGTACAGGGCTGTCGTGATCAGGGAAAGAGCGAACCAGGGGAGCGGCCTTCTCAGGGGAAACTCGAAGAGGAGCCCCGCGTAGAGCGCGAGGAGGAGAAAGGGGGGCAGGAATCTTCCTACTCCGCTGCCATACCTCGTCTGACCGCCTCCTCTTTGTAGAATTTTTTGTAGAGCACCTCCCACTCGGGACTCCCCTCGATTATCTTCCTTGAAAAAGACTGCATTTTCTTTCTGACCGTATCATCGATGTCCTGACTGACCTTAAGGAACGCGACGAGGCTCTTCTTCATCTCACGCCGTATCTTCCCCTCTTCAGCCTTGCTCTTCACTACGCCGCCCTCGAGAAGCCCCTTGAGGAGGACATGACTGAGATGGGAGATCTTGTCGTCAGAGAGCATCAAAGGACAATCCCCCTCTCCTCCACGATCTTCTTCTTGGTCATCTCAAAGACCTTCCGGTAGTCGAGTCTC
>DATJWU010000106.1:0-2377 GCA_035501055.1 Thermodesulfovibrionales bacterium | reverse complement strand
CAGGCTCTATTTGCGGGGGGAGATCGGAGAGATCATTTCTCTTCTGAGGGAGCTTCAGAGGAAACTGATCGGGGCTGCAGAGAAACATCCTGACGTGCTCATGCCGGGGTACACGCATATGCAGAGGGCGCAGCCGGTGCTTTTGTCTCACCACCTCCTTGCCTATGTCGAGATGTATGAACGCGATGCTGCGCGTCTGAGGGACACGTTGAAGAGGGTCAATGTCCTCCCCCTCGGCGCAGGCGCCCTTGCCGGGTCGTCGCTGCCCATAGACAGGGATTATGTGGCCAGACTCCTCGGGTTTGACGGTATCGCGGAAAACAGTATCGACGCGGTCTCTGACAGGGACTTTGCGATTGAGTTTGCTTCTGCTGCAGCGATTCTCATGATGCACCTTTCGAGGATGTCGGAGGAACTCGTCCTCTGGTCCACCGAAGAGTTTTCCTTTATTGAACTGCCCGATGCCTTTACGACAGGGTCGAGCATCATGCCCCAGAAAAAGAACCCCGACGTCGCCGAACTGATCAGGGGAAAGTCGGGGAGGGCCTTCGGCTCCCTCGTGGCGCTCCTTACGATGATGAAGGGACTGCCCCTTTCCTACAACAGGGACATGCAGGAGGACAAGATTCCGGTCTTTGACGCGGTCGACACGGTCAAGGCATCGCTCGCCGTGCTTGCGGCGATGGTGCCGCATATCGTGTTCAAAGAAGAGAGGATGTCCGATACCGCCGCTGACGCCTATGCGACCGCTACCGACATCGCCGAGTATCTTGTCAGAAAAGGCATGCCTTTCAGGGAGGCCCATGAGGTGACGGGCAGGATCGTTCTCTACTGCATCGGGAAGGAGAAGGGTCTGGGGGAACTGAAGCCCGGCGAGTTCAGGGATTTCTCCCCGCTGATCGACGAAGAGATTTACCGCTACCTTACCGCAAAAGGTTCGGTCAGCGCGAAGAGATCCCGGGGCGGCACTTCGCCGGTCGAGGTGAGGAAGCAGATCAAGAGGCTCAGGAAGATAGTGGACGGCAAAAAGTGAAAGGCGGACGTCCCACTGCAAGGACCGGTAAGACAGGCATACTTTGAAGTCCTGTACATGCGATGAGATTTCAAAATGAGTTATTGGGCGGATTTATTACAATTAGCGCTCAGTGAGCGTCCTTAGCCGTGGTCGGTAATCCTTATAATGTACCGCGATACAGGCCTTCTCATCATACCTGCCTTACCTGATCGTGGTTTCTTTGCAATTGTGCGGAAAAGTGAATAGCAAAAGAATAACACTGCTCATCATCGCGTGCTCACTGCTTCTTCCCCTGCTGCTCTCCTGCGGGAAGAAGAGCCCGCCGTCGCTGAAGGTATTTGAAAAGCCCGCAGCGCCTTCCGAAATGCAGGTTGTCCGCAGGGAGGACATGCTGATCCTCTCATGGGCCTATCCGAACAATCTCAGGCAGGGGATAAAGGGGTTCCACATCCTGCGGTCTGAAAACGGCGGCTTTGAGAGAATCGCCTTCATCGGCAGCGACGGCAGTTCCTATGCAGACAGGGACTTCAGACTCAACGCTTCGTACAAATACGAGACTATCGCCGTGAGCCGGAAGGACGTCCTGAGCGACGCCTCAAAGGTGATTACGGTGACCCCTGTGCCGCTGCCGTCTCCCCCCGGGAAGATCACTTCTGCGGTGAAACAGGAAGCGGTAGAACTGTCCTGGGACAGTTCGGGAAGCGGGGTCTGTTACCAGATCTACAAGTCGGCGAAAGAGGGCATCTTTGAGGGTGCTCCTCTGAACGATGCCCCTGTCTGCGCTACTTCATTTCGTGACTCGGCCATAACGCCTGACGTGCCGGTTTACTATACGCTCAGGCCCTTCGTTCCCGGTGAGATTCCGGCGGAAGGATACGCGTCGGCGGAAGTAGAGGTAGCGCCCTCGGCCTTTGTCCCTTCCCCGCCTTCCGACCTCAGGATCGCACGAGGAGATAACGTCCTGTTTCTGAGCTGGAAGGAAAGTCCGGAGTCATGGGTGAAGGGATATCGGGTTTACCGCAGGGAAGGGGGAGAAACGGAGTTCATCCTCGCCGGCGAAGTGAAGACACCTGCCTTTGTCGACAGCAGGCGGACGGACAAAAAAGTCCATTACAGAATCAGGGCATTCGGCCCGGCTGCTGAAAGCGCGCCCCTGGAGGGAGAGTAGAACGGCGCTCTCGTGTTAGCCCTTTTTTTCGGCCTCGTCCTGCGCAGTGTTCTCTTTCTTAACTTCGATGACCTGGTCCTTATCGTCCTCTGCAAGGGCCTTCTTGAACCCCTTGATGCTCTTCCCGATCGCTGAACCGAGTTCAGGCAGCCTGCCCGGTCCGAATATCACAACGGCGATTATCAGGATGATAA
>DATJWU010000105.1:0-3714 GCA_035501055.1 Thermodesulfovibrionales bacterium | reverse complement strand
GCCGCTGAAGGAGTGGCTCGAACAGCACATCTGGCCTGCCGAAGCGAAGTGGCTCAGCCCTGAATTCATTTCCGATTCGATCGAGCTTGCCTGCCTCGAGATGCTGAAGGCGGGGATCACGACGTTTAACGACATGTATTTCTTCGGAGATGCCGCGGGCATGGCGACGAAAAAGCTCGGCATGAGGGCGGTACTTGGCGCGGGCATCGTCGATTTTCCGACTGCGGCGGCAAAGACCGCTGATGAGTATTTCGCAAAGGCCGAGGACTTCGTGAAGGCGTGGAAGGGAGACGAACTGATAACGCCCTGCGCAGCGCCTCATGCACTCTATACGTGCAGCACGGAGACGCTCAGGAGAGCGAGGGGGTTCGCAGACCGGTTCGAGGTCCCGATCCATCTCCATCTCTCCGAAACGGAATGGGAAGTAGGAGAGATCATCTCCCGCTACGGGAAGCGACCCGTCGAGTACCTTGACCGCATCGGCTTTCTCGACCGCAGGGTCGTGGCTGCCCACTGCGTCTGGCTCGAAGACAACGAAATAGAACTGCTTGCGAAGAGCGGGGCCGGGGTCTCTCACTGCGTCGAGAGCAATCTGAAACTCGCCTCGGGCATAGCCCCTGTCGTGAAAATGCTCAAGGCCGGGGTGAAGGTCAGCTTCGGCACTGACGGCGCGGCGAGCAACAACGACCTCAACATACTGAGCGAGATGTCTACGGCGGCGAAGTTGCACAAGGCGGTTTCGGGAGATCCGACGGTCCTTGATGCGAGGACCGCCCTCCGCATGGCGACCAGGTGGGGCGCTGAAGTGCTCGGTCTCGGCGACATCACCGGGAGCATCGAGGAGGGGAAGGCCGCTGACCTCGTAGTGCTGAACCTCGAAAAACCCCATCTTACGCCCATCTATGATATCTACTCCCATATCGCCTATTCCCTGAGGGCCTCGGATGTCGAGACGGTGATGGTCGGCGGGAGGGTCTCTGTGAGGGACGGAAGGCTCTGTTGCGGTGATGAATCGGAGATCATGGAAAAGGCGAGAGGATGGGGCAGAAAGATAAGGAAGCGGCCGAATGACCTTTGATGGTGATAGCGATGTGGTGCGGGGAAACGAAATGTTTGGCATATGCCGATTTTTGCACAGTGAGGCAGGCATGGAACGAAGCCTTGTACAAGTGATGAGGTTCCAAAGATGAGTTATCGTAGGACCTCAGAAGAAGATTTCTCATTGAGGACATAGTCGATGGTCGTCACCTCGGAGGTATCACGGTACCAGGCTTCTCACCACGCCTGCCCTACGAGAAGGTGCTTGTTCGTTCTCTTTGAACGGTGGTTACATAAATACGGAGGAGTTTCTATGAAAAAGATGCGGCTTGTTTTTCTGCTGATCTGTCTTGGCATCCTCTGCGGGTATATTTCCGCAGAGGGCGCCGCCGACGCGAAGCAATTTCTTGAGAGCGGGGATGCGTATTACAACGACGGCAAGTACGATATGGCGATCAAGGAATACGGGAAGGCGCTTGCCATTGATGAGGGTCTTGCCGACGCATACTACCACCGCGGTCTTGCCTACGACAAGATGGAGTCCATTGACAAGGCGATTCAGGATTACAGCAAGGCCATCTCTCTGACTCCCCGGCACGATGACGCCCTGATATATCACAACCGGGGGCTGGCCTATCTCAAGAGCGGAAATTACAATGAAGCCATCGAGGACTATGACAACGCCATTGCGATAAATCCGAAATTCACGGAGGCTTATCATAACAGGGGAATCGCCTATTCACGCAAAGGGCAGTATGACAAGGCGATCGAAGACTATAACCGGGCGCTTGAGATAAGGCCGAATTACGGCGGGGCTTACTTTTCCCGGGGCGTTGCCTATGTGAAGAAGGCTGAAGAAGACTTCAGAAAGGTCTGCGCGATGGGGAACAAAATGGCCTGTGAAAACCTGAAGCAGATTTCCGAATAGCCGGGCGTCTTAGGTCCATACGCACGGAAGCGCTGCCCGCCGACTGCCCAGGGTCTTCGGCCGTATGTCAGTTGCTCATCCTTTTCAGGTCAGGCAGCCGTCTGCCGCCTGTTTTCATGATCGCCTTTCTTACTATCCTGATGAGTTTGAGCCTTTCGTAGTTGTTCATGCTGGCGATGTCTGCGCAGTGGCGGAAGCCTTCCCCGCAGAAAAAGGCGATGGTCTCTTTTCTTCGGGCGCCGTCCCAGAGATCTTCGAGCGCCTGGAGGAGGATCGCCTCTGCGAGGCTTCTTAAGGATGTTCTTTCCTTCCCTTTTGTCGCAACAGGCATTTCGAGCATCGTATTCATACCATTACCCCTCCTTAGGTCAGTCAAGATGAATAATACATGATTCCGAACTGCACTGCATGAGCGCGTCTGTATCGCCGGCCAAGGAAGGAGACGTGAGCATTCCCCTCCCTGGCGGGCACTGCAAGACTCTCTGATGGAACGCTTCCATAATCTCCTTCTACCAGAATAATGGAGATGAAAACAAAAAGAAATCAGCGAACGTCTGATTTCTTTGTAGGTGTTAGTCCTATAGATTCGAGGCCGGGCAGCCGGGCCTCGCTTAAGCCTTTGCGACGAGCACCGCGCAACCTGCATGGCTGATCACCTTCTCGGTCGAACTCCCCATGAGAAGTTTCTTCAGCCCTGTCTTCCCGTAGGCGCCCATCACGATCAGGTCCACACCCCTGCCGCCCGCCGTCTCGAGAATCACGTCGTAGGGCCTGCCGACCGGCGTGAGCGACTCTGCGGGTACCGCCTCTTTTTCGGCCGTTGAGACTGCAGTGCGAGCGTGGGCCTGGGCCTCCGCCAAATCGTTTCCCGAACGCGCGGCGGAGACCACGATGAGACTCCCTCCGCAGCGTTTTGCGACCGCGACCGCCTCGGCGACCGCGGCATTTCCATGGAAAGACCCGTCAGTCGCCACAAGGATGGTCCTGCACGCGATCTTTGCCGCTCTCGGGACAATAAGGACCTTGCAGGGGGCGTGAGCGATCACCTTCGCGGCGACCTCTCCCATCAGGACCTTCATCAGGCCTTTGCGACCACGCCTGCCCATGATGATCATATCCACCCCTTTCTCGGCGGCCTCGTCAACGATGTGCCGGTAGGGGTCGGTGGCGTGATGAAAGATGGTTTCGCAGTCGAGACCCTCCTGCGCTGCCCTCATCTTCACCGACTCGAGTCGTGTCTGCGCTTCGGCCTCTTCCATTTCGTAGACGCTGGAGCCGATGGTTTCATACTCAGGGTTCGTTTCGAGCACGAAGAGCGCATAGAGTTTGCTCGAACACCTCTTTGCAAAGTCTATCGCCTCCCGTATCGCTCCCTCGCTGAACTCGGTCTCGTCCGTGGCGACGAGCAGTTTTTCGAGTCGTGCTAAAGGACAGATCGGCGCGTTTTCCATGGGGGCTCCTTGTAGTTCTGCATTTCTGATGCAAGGCATCAGTTGCGGGCATCGAAACACATACCCTTTTGTCTCCATAATACTATGCCTCGTTCCACATTTCAATGAAAACGGCACCTGGCGTAAGGACGGAGAGGCAAATATGGTTCGAAGCACTTGAACATGCGATGTGATTTTGGTGGTGAGGTATTCACGGGTTCTCTCGAAAGTGGTGTGGCGCATTGAGGAAGCGATGGTTCCCCGGGACGTCGGGGTTTACAACTCCCCCGGGGGTGTCCTAGAATATCTGAAGAGAAA
>DATJWU010000104.1:0-2657 GCA_035501055.1 Thermodesulfovibrionales bacterium | reverse complement strand
TGCCGAAGTCTTCTCTCTCTTCAGGGGTGTCCTCGGCAGGATTGAAGCATGTCTTTCAGGGAAGGACGGGGACGGCAGGGAACGCAAGGGGCTTCTCGACCGCATTGTGCTTTTCTACAAGGTCAGGCTTCTCGATCTGACCGGGTATGGTCCTGCGCTCGACGGATGCGCGCGGTGCCGAAGAAAAGGGTATGACTTCTATCTGTCACAGGGCTCGATAGTCTGTTCCGCCTGCGCGCGGGGGCTCGACGCACCGATGAAACTCTCGATAGGCACAGTAAAGCTCTACGAGACCATGAGGAAATGGGAGGTCGAAAAGATAGAGAGGATCAGGCCTTCAGGGAAGATGCTCGCGGAGCTTTCGGACCTGCTGAACGCCCACTTCAGGTATACGGTGGCGCGGCCCTTGAAAACAAAGACGCTCGCCGGATACCCTCCTGTGCGCGTGTGTGAATCTTGACAGAAAGGGCTGTTTTAATATATAAAATGTTGTTGCCCTCGGACCGCCCTCATTCCTGCGTCCGGTGGAGGTTCTTCTCTTCGGGAATGGCGGGGAGTTTCTCCAGGAGCACCTGCAGGCGTGATGAACTGCCTGCATCGCCGCTGAAAGACTATCGATCCGGCCACATCATGTGAGATGCGGGGTTTTGTGATGAACAAGTGGGAAACGCTGAGAGATCTTTTTTCCATTCAGGAGCGGGTGAACAGGCTCTTCGAAGACGCACTCGGGGGCATGGAAGCATCCGAAGAGGGCGCCGCGGGAACATGGTCTCCTGTGGTCGACATCTACGAAACGGAACAGGACTTCGTGGTTGAAGCCGAACTCCCGGAGGTCAGGCAGGCAGACATACAGATAAAGATCCAGGACAATACACTCACGATCGAGGGGGAGCGGAGGTTCCAGAGGCCGATGACAGAGGGCTACCACAGGATAGAACGAAGCCATGGAAGGTTCTCGAGGGCTTTTCTCCTTCCCGCGTTGGTAGATCAGGAATCCATAAAAGCCACTCTCAAGGATGGTATCCTCCAAATTGTTTTGTCCAAGAAGAGCAACGCATTGCCGAGGCAGATTACGATTAGCGGGCAGGAATAATCTGCCACAGGGCCCCCCATGGAGCGGTAGTGACCGCCGGGACAACCGGAAGGCCCTCTGATTTTGAAAGGAAGGTAGATGGGGAAGATACGAGTAGCAATTGCCGGTCTCGGGAATTGCGCAAGTTCGTTGATCCAGGGAGTCGCATACTACAAGGGACTTGGTGACAGACATCCCGACAGATCGCTGGGGCTTATGCACTATGCGCTGGGGGGATACCGGCCATCGGATATCGAATTCGTTGCGGCCTTTGACATTGACAAGAGGAAGGTCGGCAAACCCCTGAAGGAGGCGGTATTCGCGAAGCCCAACTGTACCAAGGTCTTCAAACGAGAGATCCCCGATTATCCCGTGACGGTCCAGATGGGCGAGGTCCTTGACGGCGTTGCGGCCCACATGGGGGACTATCCTGATGAGCGGAGGTTCCTCGTCTCCGGAAAGAAACCCTGCGATGTCTCCCGCGTGCTTCAGAAGTCCGGGACGGACCTGCTTATCTGCTATATGCCTGTCGGCTCCGAAAAGGCCGTCGCCTTTTACGCGGACGCATGTCTCAGGGCGGGGAAGGGGTTTATCAACTGCGTACCCGTTTTCATCGCCTCCGACAGGTCGTGGGCGGCTCGCTTTGCCGAGAGGGGAATCCCCGTGATCGGAGACGATATCAAGAGCCAGCTTGGCGCGACGATCATTCACCGCATGCTCACCCGTCTTTTTGAAGACCGGGGGGTAAGGCTCGACCACACCTACCAGCTCAATGTCGGCGGCAATACCGACTTCCTCAACATGCTCAACCAGACAAGGCTGAAGTCCAAGAAGATATCGAAAACCGAGGCAGTCCAGTCGCAGCTCCAGAGTCCCCTTGGAAAGGAGAACATCCACATCGGTCCTTCAGACTATGTGCCCTGGCTTTACGACAACAAGGTCTGCTTTTTGAGGATGGAAGGCAGGGGTTTCGGGAACATCCCGATCAACGTCGAATTAAGGCTTTCGGTCGAGGATTCACCCAATAGCGCGGGTGTCGTCATCGACGCGGTGCGGTGTCTCAAAATCGCCCTCGACCGGAAGGCCGGAGGCGTGCTCATCTCCCCCTCGTCGTACTTTATGAAACACCCTATGGAGCAATTCTCCGACGAGGACGCAAGGGATATGGTTGAGGAGTTCATCTCGGGGAAGAGGGAGAGATAACCCCTGGCCTCGGGGCTGCGCTATTTTATTTCGGCGAGCAATTCCCGTATGGTTCTTTGCAGAAGGGGATGAATCTTGCCTGCAGCGATATCTGAAAGCGGCCTCAGGACGAACTCCCTTTCATGCAGGAGGGGGTGGGGAATGTGCAGACCGGGTGTATCGATCACAAGATCATCATAGAAGAGAATGTCGAGATCGATCACCCTCGGACCCCATCGGCGGGTCTCCGTCCTCCCCATGGTCCGTTCGATCTTCTTGAGGACGTCCAGGAGCTCCTGCGGCCCTTTGTCCGTATCGACCTCTACCGCGGCATTCACGAATCCCGGCTGGTCCCTGACTCCCCACGGCTCCGTCTCATAGAGCGCGGAACGTTTCCTGATGA
>DATJWU010000103.1:0-4230 GCA_035501055.1 Thermodesulfovibrionales bacterium | reverse complement strand
CCAACACTCATAAGCAGTTTATGAGAAGCACCTCTCTTTGATCTCAGCGCAGAGACGAATACACACGTATCGATCACGATATCGGGCTTCACAGTGGTATTATATTCAATACCAAATTAGCTGTCAAATGCCTCGATAATCAGCACGCAGTTTCCTGAATTGACAAGGACGTGAGCGAATGGGATTCCGGAAGAATCTCTCGTTTCTTCTTCCGACTCCAATTCGTCGGATAACTGCTGGATGAACATTTCGTCAGGGGATGCACGCTCGGCAGGCAGGTTTCGATCCGGACGGGTACTCAATCGGCGGGCACGAGTTGGACCACGGTCACTTCCGGCGGTGAGAGGAAGCGGATCGGCGGCCCCCAGGTTCCTGCGCCGCGGCTCACATAGAGAAGGGCATGGCCGGGGAGGTCGAGCCTGCCGGCATGGAGGGGATAATAAAGCCAGGTGATGATGCTGAAGGGGAAGATCTGGCCTTTATGGACATGCCCCGAAAGCTGGAGATCAAAGAGGCCGAGCGCTTTTTTGTCGATGAGCGGCCTGTGTTTCAGAAGGAGCGTGAAGAGCCCCCGCGGAAGGCCCGAGAGCAGCTTCTCTTCGGAAACGGCCGGGGAAAGACCGAGTGCCCTCCCTGCCGGGTCATCTACTCCGGCGATATTTATGAGCCCGCCCACAGAAACCGCCTCTCCGCTGAGCACGGTGAAGCCCGCGCTTCTCGTAAAGTCCAGTGCCTGGTCAAGCCCCGCATAGAATTCGTGGTTTCCGGTTATCGCGTACTTGCCGTATCTCGGGGTTATCTCCCTCAGCGCCCCCGCGAGTCCCGGCAGGCCGTTGATCTGTCCGTCCACGAGGTCGCCGGTAGAGACCAGGATGTCAGGATGCGCTTTCTTCACTTCTTCGAGAATTCTCTTCAAGCGTTCTTCTCTCACGATCAGCCCGAGATGGACGTCCGAAATCTGCACAATCGTAAGCCCGCCTGTCTCTTTGGAGAGCTTCGGCGTCCTTATGACCAGTTTTTCGGTCCTGATGTCCTTTGCCTCGAAATAACCGTACACCGCGATCGTCAGTGCCGAAAGAAGGGAGACGAGAAAGGTGAACCGGCCTGACGGAACCGCGCGGGGGAAATCTGTCCGCACCACGAGTTCAGTCAGCCACAGGAGGAGGCGGTAGCAATCAAGGGCAAACGCGGAGGACGCGAACAGGAAGAGGAGCCCCATCCAGGTATACCCGACGCAGGAGAGGAGACGGGCAAGCGGCTCGAGTCCTGCTTTTTCCGACAGGCGCACGAGAACCGGCGCGCCTACCATGAGCGCCATGAACAGGGCGAGGGCGATGCCGCTCAGGGGGGTCATGGCAAACGCCGCCTGTACCTTCAGGAAGGCATAGAGGTGAAGGGCCCCGTAGAGGGCAAAAAAAACGAGGAGGAAAACGCTCACGGTCCTCCTAAAGGATGCTGAATTTGAAATACCTTCGCGGATTCTCCCGTATGTCTTTTGCCAGGGCGCTGATCTCGGCCAGGATCTCCTTCAATTGTCCGGCAAGCTCCTGGTCCTTTACGAGAGAACCTGCCACGCCTTCTCCCCTGTCTATGCTCTCGACGATGGAAGAAATGCGCTGCGACGCCTGATTCAGATTGTCGTACAGCGCAGGGTCCTCGGCGAGCTTTTTCAGTGTTCCCTGCCCTTCGGACAGTTTCTTGCCGAAATCGTCAAGAGAGGTCGTGGCTGAAAGGAGTCTGTTGTAGAGTGTGGGATCGTTCGCGAGCTTCCCCAGCGTCCCTGAACCGTCATTGAGCTTCTTTCCGAAGTCTTCGACGGAAGAGGCAGCAGACACCATTTTATTGTAGAGCGTCGGATCTTCCACGAGGAGCCCCAGGGTCCCCCGGGCATCTTTCATATCCTTCATCGCCGACGCAAGGTTCTTTGTCGCCTCTTTAAGGTTGTCATACACTGAGGGGTCGGAGATGAGCCGCGCGATCGTCCCTTCGCCTTTCTCGATTCTTATTACGAGCGACTCGAGCTTTTCGATAAAGCCTGTCAGCTTTTCGATGGAACCGGCACTGGTCTCCATGATGTCCTTCAGTTCGACGTGCGCTACACCCTCGATCGTATCACCAGGTGAAAGAGGGCCGGCCTGTGATGATCCCCCGCTCAGTTCCACGTACTTGTCGCCGAGGAGTCCGAGGGTAAGGACGCTCGCATGGCTGTCTTTCTTCACGAACGGGAGTGCGCTCTTCTTGAGGGCAAGGGTGATGACCGCCCCGTATTCCGAGGTGAGCCGTATGTATCTCACCGAACCGATTTCTATGCCCGAGAGCCACACCGGGGCGCCTCTCCGCAGGCCCTTCACATCGTGCATCAGTGCCTTCACGTCGGCGGTGGGTGAAAGGAGGCTCTCGATGCCGCCGGCAAAAAAAACGGTAAACAGCAGCACAAGGAGGGCAAGGGTCACTACAGTGCCGACCTTGAGTTTAGACCACAGAAGCTGTTTCTTTCTCTCGAACATGTCTCATCTCCTCACGGGCGATTGCACTCAATGCCGCCGGTCCCGCGGTTCACCGGCACCATGATTATAATGCAACTCGCTGATGAATGCGCGGATTTCCGGGACGGTCGTCGCGAGAAGCCCTTCCCGCTTCTCGTCGGCGAGCAGCATCCCGTTGCGCAAAAACAGAAACCGGTCCGCAACCTTCAGGGCGTCATAGACCTTGTGCGTAACGATCATAAACCCCGTGCCCTCACGGGAGAGGTCGAGTATCAACCTGCATATGGTGTCGGCATTTACGGGATCAAGTCCGCTTGTCGGCTCGTCGTAGAGAAACATCTTCGGTTCCGCGGCGGCAAGGGACCGGGCGATCGCGACCCGCCGATGCATCCCTCCGCTCAATTCTTCGGGCATGAGCGCCATCGCCTGTTCGACCCCGACCTTGGTAAGAAGCTCCCTCACCTTTTGGTCTATCTCCGCTTCGGACATCTTCGCATATTCCCGCAGGCAGAAGGCAACGTTCTCCTTGACGTTCAGCGAATCGAAGAGCGCCCCTTCCTGGAAGACAATGCTGAACGTCATCCTCACCGGCCTGAGCTCTTCTTCGCTCTTTTTCGTGATGTCTTCCTCGTCGACGAGGATTCTCCCCGAGTCAGGTTGTATCAGGCCCATGATGAGTTTAAGGATGGTCGTTTTCCCTTCCCCGCTCCCGCCGAGTACCGCGACCCTCTCACGCATACCGATCGAAAAGCTCACCCCCTGGAGGACGGGGCGGCTCCCGTATGAGAACCAGACATTTTCGAAGGAGATCATACGGAAAACCCCAGTACGTAGAGGAGTATCCGCGTGAGGATGAAATCGGAGATGATGATCGTGATGATCGAAAGCACCACTGCCCTCGTGGTGGCACTCCGGAGACCGATCGACCCGCCCCTTGTGGAGAGCCCCATATAACTGCTGATGCAGGCGATAAGATACCCGAAGAGAAATGGTTTTACCGCGCCTGCGAAGACATTCTCGAAGATCAGGACACCCCTTACGGAACTCCAGTAGACGTGGCCGCTCTGATGGCTGACGAACACCGCGACATAATAGCCGCCGAGAAGGGATGCGGCGTCCCCGATAAGCGTCAGGGCCGGGAGCATGATAAGGGCGCTCAGCACCCTGGGGGTGACGAGTTTCTTGATCGGGTCAACCCCAAAGACCCTCAGCGTATCCACCTGGTGCCCGAGCACCATTGAGCCCAACTCCGACGCCATCCCCGAGCCGACCCTGCCCGTAAAGACGAGGGCTGCGGCGACGGGGCCTATTTCCCGGATGATCGAAATGCCGACGACCTTTCCGGTATACATTTTCAGGCCGAGGGCCGAGAGTTCGGCAGCGAGCTGGAGGGAAAGGGCCATGCCGATAAAGAGCGAGACGAGGATCACGATAAAGAAAGAGCCGGCCCCGGCATAGTCCATCTGCTCGATCATGTCGCCGAGATAGAAGGGCCTTCTCACCACGCCCGCGAGGCTCTGAAAGGAGAGGAGGTAGAAATCCTGGAGTTCGTTTGCCAGTTCTTTGAGCCTGAAAGATTTCATATTCGTCTCATGCCGCAGTTGTCAGCGCCTCGTGTCACGCTTCGTTTCCCTGGATAGTTTATCTCATTGTGTGTGAGACACAGGGGCGCGGGGGATCAGGTGCTGCACTGCCGGACTCAGCCGATCTCTTTCTCAGCCTCTTCAAAAAGACTCTTCAGTCT
>DATJWU010000102.1:0-3750 GCA_035501055.1 Thermodesulfovibrionales bacterium | reverse complement strand
TTCATCAGGTCCATCTCGGTTCGTTTGATTTCCATGCCGAGGTAAGGGGCCTTCGTGATGCCTATGCCGTGCTCGCCCGAGATGGTACCGCCCAGCGCAAGGGTGAGGGTGAATATCTCGCCCACAAGGGCCTGGGCCTTTTTGAATTCTTCCTCCCGGGAACGATCGACCATGAGATTTACGTGGATGTTGCCGTCTCCGGCATGACCGAAGTTCACGATCCTCAGGCCGCTCTCTTCGGAAAGTTTCCTGAGGCCGGTGAGCATCCGGGTGATCATGCTCCTCGGCACGACGATGTCCTCGTTGATCTTCGTCGGGCTCAGGTGGTAGAGCGACGGAGATACGGCGCGTCTCGCCTCCCAGAGCTTTTCCCGCGCAGTCTCGTTCTCTGCCATGCTCACGTCGGCACGGAGTTTCTGGCATATGTCCGCGACTTTTTCAGCCGCCTTCCTGATGTCCACGGGCTGGCCGTCGATCTCTATGAGGAGAAGCGCTTCGGTCGAGTCGGGAATGCCCAGGGGGTGGAACTGCTCAACGGCGCGTATAGTCTCCCGGTCCATGAACTCAATCGCCCTCGGGATGATTCTCGAGGCGATGATCGAAGAGACCGCCTTTCCCGAAGCCTCGAGATCGTCGAAGATGCAGAGGAGGGTCACCACATCATCGGGGAGGGGAAGGAGTCTGAGTCTGATCCTCGTGGCGACGGCAAGTGTTCCCTCAGAGCCGACGAGCAGCGACTTAAGGTCATACCCCACCACCCCTTTCCGGGTCTGTACGCCGGCGGTGATGAAATTGCCGTCCGGCAGGACCGCCTCGATCTCCATAACAAAATCTTTTGTGACTCCGTACTTCAATGCCCTCGGCCCGCCAGCATTTTCCGCAACGTTCCCGCCGATGGTGCAGAAATTCATGCTCGCGGGATCGGGGGGATAGAACAGGCCGTACTTTTCGACTTCCTTCTGGAGTCTTCCGTTGATCAGGCCTGGCTCCACCACCACGGTAAGGTTTTCCCTGTCAAGGTCTATAATCCTGTTCATCCGCTCCATGCTCAGGACTGCGGCGCCCTTCAGGGGGACCGAGCCGCCGGTCATTCCTGAACCCGCGCCGCGCGGCACCACCGGAATGTCATTCGCAGAGGCATAGCGCATGATCTTCGCTACCTGGGCGGCGGTTTCGGGCCAGAGGACCGCAGAGGGGAGGTTGTCGGCCCCGGAGGCGTCAAAGCTGTAACAGACGAGGTCTTCCGGAGCAGCGGAGGATTTTATGTCGGGCAATGCGTCAATAAGTCTGTTCATAATAACCCGCAGGGCACCTAAACCACAGAGACAGAGAGGGGATATAAGGAAAACGTCTTTTGTTCAGAAAAACACAAATGGTTGAATTTCTTCCTGATTGTCTCTTTCATTATTCTCCGCCTATCTCTGTGTCTCAGCGTCTCCGTGGTGAAGAAGCGCCCTGCATTGTTCCTAGACACGGTTGCACGGTCTTAAGGAAATCGCGTCCCAGGTCTCTTTGTCGATCTCTTCGAGATACTCGCACACAGGGAAGGTTCGGCCGCATGCCATGCAGCGAAAGGTGACCGACCTTCAGCCGAAGACGATCCGTACATCTTCTCCGCAGGACCGACATTTCATTGTGTCTACGCGGTATCGACGAGGTGCATGGAGATCACCTTCGAAACCCCGGGCTCCTCCATCGTGATTCCGTAAATATAGTCCGCGGCCTCCATGGTGACGCGGTTGTGGGTTACGACGATAAACTGGATCTTGTCGGAAAGCTCCCTGAGCATCCTGCCGAAGCGGCCGACATTCGCCTCATCGAGGGGTGCGTCGACCTCGTCGAGGACGCAGAGGGGAGAGGGTTTTATGAGGAAACTCGCGAAGAGGAGAGAAAGAGCGGTAAGGGCCTTTTCCCCGCCCGAAAGGAGATTGATGTTCTGGAGCTTTTTCCCCGGCGGCTGGGCGATGATATCGATACCGGTGTCGAGAATATTATGTTCATCGGTGAGGACCAGCTCTGCCTTTCCGCCGCCGAAGAGATACACGAAGACCTCGGAGAATTTCGCACTCAGCTGCTCAAAGGCGTCCCTGAGCTTTTTCCTCGTCGTGCTGTTGATCTTCGTAATCGCTTCTTCGAGCTCGGCGATCGATTTATTGAGGTCCTCCTGCTGTTTCGAGAGAAACTCATAGCGGGTCTTGAGTTCTTCATACTCTTCGAGAGTGCCGAGGTTCACGAGGCCGAGTTCCTGTATTTTCTCTCTGATCGACGCGAGCCGCTCTTCGTCCTCCGCGGCCACCTCGCCGGCCTCAAAGGAGGCTATCTCTATGCCGTAATTCTGGCGGATTCCCTCGGTGAGGCCTTCCAGCCTTACCCTGTGCTCGGCCAGGGAGACTTCCAGTTCCGCTGTCCTCGAGGTCAGGGAATCAAGGCGGACGCGAAGAGCCTTCGCAACCTGTTCCGTGCGCGCGACCTCTTCAGCCTCGCGGTGAATGATTTCTCTTTCGCCCGAAATCCTCTCCCTGAGGCTGTCCGCACTCACGACGAGTTCCTTCAGTACCTCGGTGTTCCTCTGGACGTCCTCTCCACAGCGTGCTATCCGCGCCTCGATATCGGTCCGTTCATGGGTGAGACGCTCCCCTGTCTGCGACAGGTCCGAAAGTATCGCGGCCGCGGTCTCGATCTCCTTTTTTATCCCTTCGATGC
Source organism: Thermodesulfovibrionales bacterium (assembly GCA_035501055.1). Lineage (GTDB taxonomy): Bacteria > Nitrospirota > Thermodesulfovibrionia > Thermodesulfovibrionales > UBA9159 > DATJWU01. The sequence goes on along the minus strand of DATJWU010000102.1, from coordinate 1,047 downwards.
GCTCACGGAATGAATTGAGGGAGAGCCGCAATTCAGTGACTGAAGAGCGTTCCATCTCGTAGCTCTCCCTGTCCCTTGCGACCGCGTCCTGGATGTCCTTAATCTCCTGTTCTGCCAGCGCTTTCTTCGCCTGCATCCTTTCGATCGCCGATTCTTTTTCCACGACCGTCGCCCTGAGGGATTCCTTTTCCCGCAGGACTTCTTCCTGCTCGATGTGGAGATAGGAGAGCTTTCTGGACGTCCTCTCTTTCTCTTCGCCCTGGGTATCGGCCGTCAACCGCAGGAGTGAGATCTCTTTCTCGGTGCCGACTATGGCTGACTCGATGTCTTTAAGAGACCCTTTTCTGTCTTCGAGGGCGATCCCTGCCTGGGCGAGCGCCCCTTCAAGCCGTTCAATCTCGGCCTTTTTCTCTCCGGTGAGCGCGTCGAGTTCCCGTATCTCCCGCTTTCGTTTCAACACCCCCCTGCCTTCGCCGACCGTAACCGCACCGGAGGGCTCGGCGATCTCGCCGTCGAGGGTCACGAAGGTGGCCCTGTTCTCTCCGGTGAGATGCGCAAAGGCGGCAGGGAGATCCCGGACAATGTAGACATTGTGCAAAAGGGCCTCTATGACGGAGAAGTATTCTCTCTTTTCGGGTTGGACCTTCACAAAGTCTCCGGCCTTTCCCAAAACAGCCTCAACGGGCTCCGTGGCGTGCGCGCCGGCGGAGACGACTGCGTCACGGGGAATGAATACTGTTCTCCCCATTCCCTTTTGCTTGCAGAGAGCGACCGCATCGGCGATGTCGTCAAAGGAGGAGAGGATGAACCCCTTCACTTTTTCGGCAAGGGCGTTCTCTATCGCCTTTTCATAGGCCTCTTCAACCTCGATGACCTCTGCAACGGAGCTGAGGATATGGAGCCGTTCCGCCTCGGTGAGTATCTCCTTCGAGAACTCCTCGTGCATGATCTCTTTCAGGGACGTGAGCCGGGAAGAGGCTGAGGCGAGTTCTTCCCGCGCACGCGCCATCCTGTTTTTGAGGTCCTCGACCTTCGACCCGAACTCCG
>DATJWU010000101.1:0-8823 GCA_035501055.1 Thermodesulfovibrionales bacterium | reverse complement strand
ACTCAACTTCGCATATACCGGTCCTGATCCATTCCATTATCGATAACAAGGACCTCGCCTTTGCCCTCGGCGCCACCGATTATCTGCTCAAACCTCTCGACAAGGATGCACTCCTCGGCAGGCTCCAGAGTCTGAGCATATCGAGATCCAGAAGGTCTCCCCTGAACGTGCTCGTCATAGAGGCAGGGGGGACCCTCGACTCCCTGAAGGAAGATGACAGCACCCCTGAACTCCTCGTCCATGCGGCAAAAGAAGGCGGGCGGGGCATGGAACTCGCCGCAGCGCTGATCCCGGACGTGATCCTCCTCGACTTCGAGCTTCCTGATATGCTCGGGTTCGACGTGGTCAAGGGGCTGAAAGACAACCCCTCGACAAGGAACATCCCCATATTTATTCTCACCGAGAAAGACATCCCGGTCGAAGAGAGAATGCACCTCGTCGGGAAGATCGAGAGGATCATCAGGAAGCACCGATTCGATGTGGATGAACTCCTCGACCACATCACCGAGATTGAGGTCCTCCATCCGAGAAAAGCAGGGCTTATCGACGATGCGACGGGCCTCTTCAGCCACCGGTATTTCCAGATCAGACTCGCCCAGGAAGTCGACAGGGCGGTGCGGTACAAAAGGCCGATGAACCTCATGATCCTCGACATCGACTCCTTCGGCACCTATGTAAGAGAACAGGGCGAGCATGAAGGAACCGAGGTGGTGCGGAGGCTCGGGGAGCTTCTGAGGAAAAACATCAGGGGTTCCGATATCGTGGTGCGGTATGGCGGCGACTCTTTCGCGGTAGTACTGCCCGACACCGTGCTCACGGCGGCGCTGTCTCTCGCGAACAAGTTCAACGCGATCATCAGGAATTACCCTTTCGCGCACGGGGACAAACAGCCCAGGGGAAAGATGACCATAAGCGTGGGGCTGAGTTTCCTCGACGGCCATACGCCCGAGGAGCTTATCCTGTGCTGCGAAAAAGCCCTGACCCATGCGAAACAAAAGGGCGGCGACAGGGTCGAGATGTTTTCACAACAGACTGATGAAACAGGAGACTTCACATAAGGAGGTCCGGTTCGTCGACCTCCACCACAGCCCTATAGGAGAGCTCTACCTCACCTTCTCGGCCACGCGGCTGACCGCGATAGATTTTGAAAAGCCCGCGAACGCCCTGCCCTTCCGCGCGACAAGACAGTCAACCCTCTTCAGGAAAGAACTCGCCGCCTATTTTGACGGGAGGCTGAAGGAATTCGGCCAGGAGACGGAATTTCTCAGCGGCACCGCCTTCGAAAGAGCGGTCTGGCTCTGCCTGAAAGGAATCCCCTATGGAGAAACGAGGACCTACCGATGGGTCGCTGAAAAAGTGGGGAGGCCGAAGGCGATGCGGGCGGTCGGTCAGGCGCTCGCGAAGAACCCTCTTCCGATAATCCTCCCCTGCCACAGGGTCGTCGAATCCGACGGGTCTCTTGGCGGATACTCCGGAGGCGTGGAGAAGAAAAGGAGATTGCTCGCCCTCGAATATTATTCGAACAGGCGATGAGGGATCAGGGTCGGAGCCGGTCCGATTACCGGGATTGACAGCAGCCATTCATCTGCTATGCTTAGAGCAGGGACGTTAATCAAAGGGAAAGGAGAGCACAGCAATGGATCTGAAATTGAGCGGGTTAGAGGCCAGTGCAGTAATGAATGCACTCCAACTTTACGTGAAGGAGTTGGAAAAGTCAGGTGAAGAAAAAGGAGTTCTGCACGAAAAGAAGGCCGTCAAGGATCTCCTTCGCAGATTGGAGGACATGCCCTCGGGTGAAGTTCCCTAGAAGTCTCTGGCCTGCTACCGGATATAGGCCTCGGTGACGTACCTCCTCATCATGCGGTGGGTGTTGAAGTAATAGGCGTTCTTCCCGATGGCGTTCTGCATGATCCGGACCCAGGTGTGGCGGGCGTCATAGAACGTCGGCAGGATAACGGTTTCGAGCTTGTGATAGAGGTCTTCGGCGTCAAGCCTGTTGTCTGCGCTGGTATCGCAGACAGAGTTTTCTGTGGGCGAAGGGCCTATCGACCACCCGGTAAAGCATTCGATATGTCCTTCGATCCACCAGCCGTCGAGGACGCTGAAATTGGGTACGCCGTTGTGTGTCGCCTTCATGCCGCTTGTGCCTGAGGCCTCGAGAGGCCTCATAGGCGTGTTGAGCCAGATATCAACGCCCGAGACGAGTTTAAGTGCCATGTCCATGTTATAGTTCGGGAGGTAGGCCATAGTTATGCTGTCCCTGAGCTGCTCCTTTATCGTGAAGAGTTTTTCTATCAGCCCTTTGCCTGCCTCATCCCTCGGGTGCGCCTTTCCTGCATAGACTATCTGGAGCTTCCCCTTCCCCATCCTCCGGAGTCTCTCCATGTCGCTGAAGAGCAGGTCTGCGCGCTTGTATGCAGTCGCGCGCCGTGCAAAACCTATCGTAAAAATCCCGGGGTCCATGGTCACCCCTGTCTCCGCCTTCACAAAATCGAGGAGGATCTTTTTTGCCTCCATATGCGCGGCCCAAATATCTTCATCGGGGATCCTGCCGACCCGCACAAAGAGCTCAGGTTCATTCGCCCAGCCGGGAAGATACCGGTCATAGAGTCTCTTGAAGCTCTCGCAGGTCCAGGTATAGGAATGAACGCCGTTCGTCACCGAGGCTATCTCGTAGCCGGGGAACATGCTCTGTGAAACCTCCCGGTGCTTTTTTGCAACACCGTTCACGTACTCGCTGAGGTTCAGGGCGAGGAGCGTCATATTCATTGAGTCCGCTCCCGCAAGGCCTTTCAGCACATTAAGCGGTACCGGTTCGCCGAGTGTTTTCAAGACAAGGTCATAGGGGAACTTGTCATGCCCCGCTTCTACGGGCGTGTGCGTGGTGAACACGCAGAGGTCCCTCACCTTTTCCGTATCCCATACGAGCTTTTCGTCCCACACCTCTTCGATGTCCCGTTTGTATTCCTTGAGCAGCTCGAGGGCGAGGAGGCTCGCATGCCCCTCGTTCATGTGATATTTCTTGATGAGGAATCCCAGCCGGTTGAGGATCCTCACCCCGCCGATCCCGAGGACGATCTCCTGCTTCAGCCGGTATGCCTTGTCCCCTCCATAGAGACTCGCCGTGATTTCACGGTCTTCGGGTGCGTTCCCCTGCACATCCGTATCAAGGAAGAATACCGGCACGCTTCCTCCCGTAAGGCTCTTCACTTCATAGAGCCACGCCTGCACCGCCACGTCCCTTCCCTCAATCTGCACCGCCGCTTTTTCAGGGAGGAGTTCCATAAACGCCGCAATCTCCCAGATTTCACGCTCCTCGGTCTGCCGTCCCTTCTCATCGAGGACCTGACTGAAATACCCTCTTCTGCTCATGAGGGTGACTGCAACGAGCGGAAGTCTGAGGTCTGCAGCCGATTTTATCGTGTCGCCTGCAAGGACCCCGAGTCCTCCGCTGTATGTGGGTATCTCTCTCCGTATGCCTATCTCCATCGAGAAATAGGCGATCTTGGGATCTCTGGTAAATCTCCCGAGGCGACCAGTTTGCACATTCATGACATCACCCGCTTCATTCTTAATGGATTGTACATCTCCGCAGCACTTCGGATGGACTCTATTATAGCGCAAGCGGTCCGTCTCTCGTACTCTCCCTCTCGCTGCCGCCCTGTCTTCAGGAAATATCGGATATGTTACAATGAACCGCTATGGAAAAAAGGAAGGGCACGGTCTATCTTGTCGGCGCGGGCCCCGGTGATATCGGGCTCCTCACCATCAAGGGTCTGAAGTGCCTCCGGAAGGCGGAAGTGGTGGTGTATGACCTTCACCTCAACGCCCAGATCCTGAATTACATCAGCCACGACGCTGAATTTATTTATGCGGGCAAACGGGGCGGCCACCACGCGATGACGCAGGATGAAATAAACAGCGTCCTCGTCAGAAAAGCCCTGGAAGGGAAAGTCATCTGCCGTCTTAAAGGGGGCGACCCCTTTGTCTTCGGCCGCGGCGGTGAAGAGGCCCTTGAACTGGTAAAGCACGGCATCGCCTTCGAGGTCGTCCCCGGGGTGAGTTCTTCGGTCGCTGCCCCTGCCTATGCGGGGATCCCCTTGACCCACAGGCTCTACTCCTCCTCCTTCGCCGTGATACCGGGGTATGAAGACACGACCAAGGAAGAATCATCGATCGACTGGGCCAGGCTCGCGACCGGCGTCGGGACCCTCGTGGTTTTGATGGCGGTCAAGAACCTCGATACGCTTGTGACAAGGCTTATCGAAAACGGAAGAAGTCCGGAAACGCCGGTCGCGATCGTTCGATGGGGGACGAGACCGGATCAGCAGACTATTGTGAGCACCTTGAAAGAAATCGTGTCAGAGGCAAAGGAAAACGAGATCAAGCCGCCTGCCGTGGTCGTCATCGGCGAGGTCGTCAGGCTGAGGGAAACGCTCAGATGGTACGAAGACAGGCCCCTCTTCGGCCACAGGGTCCTTGTGACGCGCGAACACGCATCAGGATTTGAGCCCCTCGAGGAGATGGGTGCCGAGATACTCGAATTCCCCACGATCGAAATTGTGCCTCCCGAAAGCTATGAAGGCCTTGACAGGGCAATCGAATATATCTCTTCCTACCACTGGCTGATCTTCACCAGCGCAAACGGGGTCCGGTATTTTCTGCGGCGGTTTTTTGATCGCGGCAGGGACATCAGGGAACTCGGGGGCATCAGGATCTGCGCCATCGGCACAAAGACCGCGGCGGAGGTCGGGAAGTACGGCATGAAGGTGGATCTCGTGCCCGAAGAGTTCCGTGCCGAAGGACTCATTGAAGCGTTTGCGAAGACGGTCAGCAGTGAGCAGTCGTCAATCAGCAGCAAGGACAACGCAGCACGCAGCACGCAACACGCAACACTTTTTAAGGGTCTGAAATTCCTGTTGCCGAGAGCGGAAACAGCACGGGAGGTCTTCCCTGAAAAAGTGAGGGCGCTCGGAGGGGAAATCGATGTCCCTGTTGCCTACAGGGCGGTCAAGCCCGAACTCCACGGAAGGCGCCTTAAGCGATTTCTGAAAGAAGGCCGCGTCACGATCGCCACATTCACCAGCGCCGCCACGTTCACGAACTTTCTCGAAATCATGGGGCAGGATGCGCTCGAACTCCTGAGGGGCGTTTCGATTGCGGTCATCGGCCCGGTAACGGCAAAGGCCGTGGAGAAGGCAGGCCTCAAAGTCGAGATCATGCCCGAGGGGTCGACCATAGAGGCGATGGTGGAGGAGATCATCAGGAAGAAGACACCGCGATAAAGGCTTCCCTCGCCCTTGCATCACAATAGACTCTGATCCGTCTCCTCACGAACGTCCTGCCTATTCGGATCCCGTTTCCTCGATCGAGGCATTCCAGGAATTGCCTGACTTGGAATATTCGATGGCATAATGGCGGCCGGCCTTTGCGTCAAAGGTCAGGGTGATGGCGCCTTCTGAAGTATCGCACCTTCCACTGTTATAGTTGCACTCAAACAGCTTGACTGAAATCGTATGTGATCCGGGAAGCACCTGTAGGGTGCCGTAGGCAAAAGGACCGGTGTTTCCGTCGACCGAAATTACCCTGATCGGCTCGTAGAAAGTCAGACTTGCTATTTTGTCGTCGGGCAATGCAGGACCCGGATACATCCTTGTGACCGAAGCACACCCCGCTGCAGCGAAAAGACAGAGAACAGACAATAAGCAAAGATAAAAAAAAGCACCTTTCGTCCTCATAGTTCTCCTCTCTCTGTTCTCACCAGGCGCGGAGTATGCACGGCACCGATTACGATCCTTGTGATTATTTCGGCAGTGCTGATCATTCCACGACCGTTATCTTATAGAACCTCTTCTTGCCGACCTTTATGATATGGTCGCCCCGTGCAAGCACCATGTTCGTATCGGCCGCGACAATGTCATCAACCTTTACGCCGCCCTGTTTGATAAGCCTCATCGCCTCGCCCGTGCCGCCGACGAGACCGGTCTCCTTCATGATCCTCGGGAGCCAGGCCGCCTTTTCATCCCCTGCGACCGACACCGTGAGCGACGGCAGGGTCGCTTCCACTGCCGCAACGTCCTTCTTTTCGAGTATCGTTTCGTACTCTGCCCGCGCCGCCCCGGCAGCTGCCCGTCCGTGGTACCGGGCCACGAGCTCCATGGCGAGTTCCTTTTTCGCATCACGGGGATCTTTACTTTTGTCCCTGAGCCCTTCTTTTAAGGCATTGAGTTCTCTCAGCGAGAGGTGACTCAGAAGTTCGAAGTACTTCTCTATCAGGGCGTCAGGCACGCTCATGATCTTCTTAAACATGCCGGTAAGTTCTCCGTTCACATAGTCGAATCCGGCTTCATCGATGCCAACGTAGTTGCCGAGGCTCTTGGACATCTTGTTCACCCCATCGAGCCCTTCGAGCAGCGGCATCATGAGCACGACCTGCTCTTCCACGCCCATCGCCTTCTGCATGGACCTTCCCATGAGGAGGTTGAACTTCTGGTCAGTGCCGCCGAGCTCAACGTCAGCCCTGAGGGCCACCGAGTCGTAGGCCTGAAACAGAGGATAGTAGAACTCCAGGATGCCGATCGGCTGCTGGTTCCTGAATCTCTTCTTGAAATCGTCCCTTTCGAGCATCCGTGCGACAGTCTCAAAGGCGCCAAGCTGCACTATCTCCATGGCGCCCATTTTCTCGAGCCATTCGCTGTTGAACCGTATCTGTGTCTTTTCGGGGTCGAGGATCTTGAAGACCTGCTTCTTGTAGGTTTCGGCGTTCTTCAGGACCTCCTCCTTCGTCAGCGGCTTGCGGGTCTCGCTCTTGCCCGTCGGGTCGCCGATCATGCCGGTGAAGTCGCCGATAAGAAAGGTCACCTCGTGGCCGAGCTCCTGGAACTGGCGCATTTTCTCGAGGAGCACGGTATGGCCCAGGTGGATGTCAGGTGCGGTCGGGTCGAAGCCTGTCTTGATGCGCAGGGGGATGTTCTCCCTGTAAGATTTTTCGAGCTTCCGCGCGAGGTCGCCCTCGATGATTATCTCCACCGCGCCCCGTTTGATTATCTCGAGCTGCTCTTCCGGCCTCATCATAGGTGATTATGATAAACCGTGAAGACGTGCTGCGTCAAATCATCCGGCGCTCCGGGAAGCCGCTACCGGCCCTGTTTATCGATCTATCTGGGCCCTCTGGAGTCTTCCGCTGAAGTCCCGGAAAATGATCTTCCACTTCGTGAACATGTCGAGGGCGCCGCCCATTCCCCCTCCCTCCCGGTAGCCGATGCCGCTCGCCTTCGTCCCTCCGAAGGGGAGCTGGATTTCCGCCCCTGTGGTCGAAGCGTTTATGTATACGATACCGGTGTCGAGTTCCCTCTCGGCAATGGCGGAATTGTTCACATCCCGGGTATAGATAGATGCAACGAGACCGTAAGGGGTCCCGTTCACAATCTCTATTGCGTCACTGAGGTCTCTTGCCTTCAGCACAGCAACAACAGGGCCGAATATCTCCTCCTGCGCAATCCTCATTCGCGGGTCCACGCCGTCAAACACCGTGGGTTCGACAAAATGGCCCCTTGCGTACTGCCCTTCCCTGCGTGCCTTTCCGCCGGTGAGCACCTTCGCCCCTTCCTCTTTGCCGATTTCGATATAGCCGAGGACCTTTTCGACCTGCTCCCTGCTCACCAAAGGACCGACATCGGTCTCTCTGTCGAGACCGTTTCCGAGCCTGAGTCTCGAAACGGCCGCAATAAACATATCGAGGAACCTCTCATACACCGCCTCGTGAACGACGAGGCGGCTTGCCGCAGTACACCTCTGGCCGGCAGTGCCAAATCCGGCCCATACAGCCCCTTCAACCGCGAGGTCGAGCCTCGCATCGTCCATGACGATAATGGCGTTCTTTCCTCCCATCTCGCAGGAGACCCGTTTGCCCTTGCCGACAGCCTTGCCGGCGAGCACTCTGCCCACCGCGGTCGACCCGGTGAAAGAGAGGCCTTCAATTCCCGGATGAGTCGCGAGATATTCGCCGATCTCTTCTCCTCTGCCATGAACGAGATTCAGCACGCCCGGGGGAAGGCCGGCCTCTTCGAGAATCCCGACAAGCCGCGCTGCGGAGAGCGAGGTATAACTGCTTGGCTTGAAAACGACCGCGTTTCCGCAGACAAGGGCGGGGAAGACCTTCAGCGCGGGAAGTGCCATAGGAAAGTTCCAGGGCGTGATGAGGGAACAGACACCGAGGGGCACGCGGACGGACCTGCAGTCCTTGTTCGGCAGTTCCGAGGGGACCGTCTCGCCGGAGAGCCTCCGGCCTTCACTTCCCATGTACCAGGCGAGATCGATCGCCTCCTGCACGTCGCCGAGGGTCTCGGAAAGTACCTTGCCCATCTCTCTTGTCTCGAGTTCGGCCAGTTCCCCTTTTCTCGCGGCGAGCATCTCGCCTGCCCTGAAAAGGATCTCCCCCCTTCTCGGCGCAGGAGTCATTCGCCACATTATGAAAGCACTCTCTGCAGCCTTCACTGCCCTGTCTACATCTTCCCTCGCCGATCTCGTCACCACACCGACGATTTCGTCAGTATCAGCGGGATTGCGGTTTTCAAAAATCCGGCCTCCCTCTGCCTCTTCCCACTTCCCTGCGATATAGTTCTTCGTGATCTCGATCATGTCTTATTTTTACCGATACAATAAATTATCCTATCCCGAAAGGCAATCGCGGTGAGAAGCCCTATGTCGTTCGCCCCCGCGAATCAGCCGGGGCTGACGATACCTTTAACTCGTCTTTGGAATCTCATCGCATGTAGAAGGCTTCGATCCACGGCTGCCTTTCCCATCGTGTGCGCCATTAGG
>DATJWU010000100.1:0-5760 GCA_035501055.1 Thermodesulfovibrionales bacterium | reverse complement strand
GAAGGACGAGAAGAGCTGGCTTACGGTGGTCTCTGTAGTACCGCCCTACACAGGAGATCTGGACCTGGTTGCCGTCGGCAACATCATGGATTCCCTGCGGAAACCCCATGAGTCAGCCCTCTCTGAAGCAAAAAAGTGCGCTGAGGAAGATGGCGCACTGATAAAGACGGTCTGTGAGGAGGGAGAGCCTCATGAGCGGATCGTTGATCTCGCCGAGGCGGAAAACTGCGAGTTGATAGTCATGGGCAGGAGGGGTTCCGGCCATTTCGAACGCACCCTCGTCGGGAGCGTAACCGCGCGGGTCATCGGGTATAGCCAGAGGGATGTCCTTGTGGTGCCGGAAGAGAGCCGCGGGGGATGGAAAAGGGTGCTGCTTGCAACGGATGGGTCGCGGTTCAGTCAGGCCGCTACCGCACGAGCCCTTGATTTTGCATCTGCCTATGGGGGGGCATTGAAAGTGCTTTCGGTCGTCGATGTGCCCCCGGAATTCTATGGCGAAGCCCCTGATGCGGTGGAGGATCTGGTAAGGAATGCACAGGGATATGTGGAGGATGTGTCGAGGGAAGCTGCAGAAAGGGGCATAGATGCGGAGGGTTTCGTTCGGGAGGGCGAGACGTACGACGCGATCATAAGGTTCGTGCGTGAGCAGGGCATTGATACCGTGGTGGTGGGCTCACATGGAAGGACGGGACTGAAGCGACTCCTCATGGGGAGTGTAACGGAGAAGATCATCGGTCTTGCGCCCTGTCCTGTTTTAGTGGTAAAGGGGTAGACGTAATATCCCTCAGGAGCGTGCTGCGGGGGCAACGCGGGTTTCAGTTCCGCCTTGCCCCCTCTGTTTTTTGAGAACTTCCTGTGGTATTTTAATAATCGGGAACACGTACCTATGTCACTGAAAAAGAAAATCGCCCTCAGTTTTTTTGTGAGTGCGGCCCTCATCGCGATCCTTGTGGTCTTCGAATATATTAATTTTGTCAGGATCAGCAGTGAGATACGCGGTCTCGAAGTGACCGATACGTTGCGGAGCAAGTCATTGCAGTTACGGAGGCATGAAAAGAATTTCTTTCTCTACGGTCCCCTCAAGGCACCGGAGGAAGTTGAGGCGGTCTACGCATACCTGCGTGAACTCCGCGGCATCGCGCAGGAGAACATTCAAAAGGACGGGAGCGGGGGATGGGTCTTCCTTAAAGACAGGGTACGGGATTATGAGGAAGATTTCCGGAAAATCGAAGGGTTATACCGGCAGATTCTGCATGAGTTTGAGAAGAGCGCCATATCGGGCCTGAAGTCGTCCAATTCTCTTCCTCTCCTGGAGTTGACTATCCTCGAACATCCGTTGCTCGGTGCTGATTTACTTCGGAAAGAGCTGCTTCTGCCGATTAACCACGAACTCATCGGAGACCTGCAGGCCCTTGATGCCGGCATTACCTCGCTGAGGAAAGGCGGAGAAGACATCCTCACTGTCTCCAAGGAGCTTGACAGAACCGCCCGGGAAAATGCTGACCGTGTAATATACATCTCCAAGATCGCGCTCTTTGTCTTTTTCCCCCTGTTCCTGATTGTGGGCATCGGCACGCTTTTTTTTATCGCGAGCAGCGTAGTGAACCAGCTGAAGCTGCTGATCAGCGTGGTCGAGAAGACCGGGGAAGGTGAGTATCCGCGCCTGGCGATTGTCGGGGAGGAGGCGGGCGGCGCCGATGAAGTCGGCACGCTCATCAGGAAGTTCAACCAGATGGAAGACCAGCTCCGGCAGAGGGAGAGAGAATTGCTGCAGAGCAAGAAACTCGCGGCGATCGGCACACTTGCGTCAGGTGTCGCCCATGAGCTGAACAACCCTCTCAACAACATCTATCTCTCGGCACAGGTGCTTGAGCGGGAGGCGGGAGGCAGTTTTTCTGCGTTCGTGAAAGAGACGATAAACGATATTGTCGGGCAGACGGTGAGGGTGAAGCGCATTGTCGGCGACCTCCTTGAATTCGCTAAGGGAAAGGAGCCGGAGGTGCGCGAGATCGATCTGAATGAGCTGATCAGGGGCGCCTACAAGCTGGTGAGTCTTGCGGGCGATACGTCCTCCGTGAACTTCACGCTCGACACGGACGCGAAGGGAGTGCGGGTGCCTGTCGATCAGGAGCAGATCGAGCGGGTCTTCATAAACCTCTTCTCGAACGCGGTGGACGCCATGGCGGGACGCGGTGATCTCCGTGTAGTGGTGCGGGAAGAAAGGGGAACCGTGAGGATAACGGTGTCGGACAGCGGCAGGGGTATTGATGCCGAGGAGGTGGAAAAGATATTCGAGCCGTTTTACACGACAAAGCACAAAGGCACCGGGCTCGGCCTTGCCATAACGTTTAATATTGTCAAAAAGCACGGGGGCGAGATTTCCGTGGAAAGCGACAAAGACAGAGGTACGACGTTTGAAATTACCCTGCCCGGGGGGAAAGGTCAGCAATGAATTTCAGAATCCTTATCGCTGAAGACGAAGAAATAACCTTGAAGCATCTGGTCTACACCCTGACCAAGGAAGGGTACGAAGTGGTAGGGACACGAAACGGACGTGAGGCCCTGACCGAACTGTCGCGCGATCACTTCGACGTGCTGATCACCGATGTGAAAATGCCGGAGATGGACGGTATTGAACTGCTCGAAAAAGCAAAGGAGAAGAACGCCGAGCTGGAGGTACTCGTGATTACCGGATTCGGGAGTATCGGCGCAGCGGTGGAGGCGATGAAGAAGGGGGCGTATGAATATATCACCAAGCCCTTTGACCTCGACGAACTGATTTTGAAGGTGAAGAACATCCGGGAGCGGAAGCTGCTGCGAAAGGAGAACCTCGCGCTGAAGGCATTCTTCGGCATGAACAAGAAGGTCTCGATCGTCGCCAAGAGCGGGAGCATGCAGGACATCCTCGGAATTATCGAGAGCATAAAGGATTCCGCCTGCAATGTGCTCCTCACCGGAGAAAGCGGCGTCGGCAAGAGTCTTCTCGCAAAAATCATCCACTTCACCAGCAGGCGACAGGGCATGCCTTTCCTCTCGATAAACTGTGCGACGCTTACGGAGGAGCTCCTTGCAAGTGAACTCTTCGGACATGAGAAGGGCGCCTTTACCGGCGCCATCAGGACAAAGCAGGGACTTGTCGAGATTGCCGACACAGGCACACTCTTTCTCGACGAGATTTCAGAGATGGCCCCGAACCTTCAGGCAAAGCTCCTCAAGGTCATCGAAGAGGGCGAATTCTACCGGGTGGGAGGTATGAGGCCGATCAGGGTCGACGTGAGGTTCATCGCGGCGACAAACCAGGAGGTAAAGGGCCTTATCGCGACAGGACGGTTCAGGGAGGACCTGTATTACCGGCTGAACGTGATGGAGATATTCATTCCGCCGCTCAGGGAGCGAAGAGAAGATATCGAACCCCTCTGCACGTACTTTCTTCAGAAGCACCTTCCGAAGGCGAACAAGAAAATCACCGGCTTTTCGAAAGAGGCGAAAGAAATCCTTATGCATTACAGCTTTCCCGGGAACGTGAGGGAACTCGAGAACATTGTCGAGCGGGCGATAATTCTCGAGAGATCTCCCATGATAACTTCCCAAAGTCTCCCTCAGATCTTGAGCATGTTTCAGATTGAAACTATCGAACCGGGAAAAATCAAGACCGTCGACGAGCTGACAAAGGACTATACGGAGAAGGTGCTCGATATGGTAGGGGGCAACAAATCGAAGGCTGCTGAGCTTCTCGGCATATCAAGGACGAGCCTCTGGAGAATATTGAGAGAAGAGTAGTGTTCATGGCTGTTCAATTCTGAAACATCAATTCAGTCCCTCCTTTCTTACAAACCCTGTAAAATCAAACTGTTAGCATCAGGCATCGTTCTTGCCTTTCTATAGTCAAGGAGGCAAGAAGGATGAAAAGAAAGCTTTTGTTTGTTACCTACCACGACGAGAACTTCGAAGAAGGTCTCTCGTATGCCCTTGATCTGGCAAAGACAATGAATGATGGCATCGCGCTTTTGATGGTCTACAGACGGACGGTCCTCGAACGGTTTGAAGACATGATGACGGTCGTTACCTTTGCCGAAGCCAATGAACACAAGACCGCGAGGGAACTCATACGGGACGATCTCAGCGGGAAGAGCGGTGTCGATGACTATGACCGGAAGATCGCGCTTCTCACCGAACGTTGCGAACAGTACGGGATACCGGTGGAGGTCAACGCGGCCGCGACGGATGTCCTGACCGCGGTAAGGAATATTCTCAAACAGAAAAGAGATATCGATATGGTGCTCCTGAGTCCCAGCGTGACGGGCGATGGCAGCATCACGACGAAGACGCTGAATAAACTCGTGAAGACCGCATCGAGACCTGTGGTGACGATGGCCCGTAATGGAAAAGTTGCTTGATTCCATAAGAATTTCAGAAGGAGGTTTTTCAATGTATCTTTATTTGCCTGTGGCTTTAACCAGCATCAACATCTTTATTCCCGTCGGTCTGGGACTGGCAGTGGGCCTGCTCTCAGGCCTCTTCGGTGTGGGAGGAGGTTTTCTCATGACGCCGCTGCTGATCATGTTCGGTATCCCGTCGACGGTTGCGGCGGCCACCGACTCGAATCAGATCGTTGCAGCATCGACGTCAGGCACGTATGCACACTGGAAGGTCGGAAACGTCGATTTCAAGATGGGGCTTTACCTCCTCGCAGGGGGTTTTGTAGGCGGTCTTTTCGGGGTCCAGGGGATAAAAGTCCTGAACGCCATGGGGAATGCTGACTTTGTCATAAAGATAACGTATGTACTGATGCTCGGCATTGTCGGTACGTACATGTTCATCGAGAGCCTGGCGAGCATGAGAAAGAAGGAAACCAGCGAGACAAAGAAAGAAGGGGAATCAGGCATGGCGCGGTTCCTCAGGTCTCTTCCCCTGCAGACGCATTTTGAAAAATCGGGGGTCACCCATTCGCTGCTCGTGCCCGTGGTGTTCGGCACCTTTGTAGGGATCCTCGCCGCGATCATGGGCGTCGGGGGCGGCTTTCTCATGGTCCCTGTCATGGTCTATATCCTGAGGATGCCGATGCACGTGGTGGTGGGGACGAGCCTCTTTCAGATCCTCTTCAACTGCATAGAAGTCACGTTCCTGCAGGCCTATACCAATCACAATGTCGATTTCATCCTCGCCGTGCTGCTCCTTCTCGGTTCAACCGTGGGAGCGCAGGTGGGGGCGGTTTTCGGAAGAAAGCTTAAGGGGGAACAGCTCAAAATAATACTTGCGGTCATCGTGCTCGTGGTCACGGTAAAAATCGTCTTTGAACTTACCCTTCATCCGTCATTGATGCTGTCTCAGGCAGGAGGACACTAATGAAAAATGCACAGAAGTCAGAAGTGAGGGGTCGGCGGAGGAGCGATTATTTCATCGCGGTACTGGTTCTCTGCGGATTATTCGTATGGGCGGATCAGGCATCTGCCGCCCTTACGGCGAGGGCGAATCATGATCATATCACCATAGGGTTCTTTTATCACGGCAGCACAGTGAGCGTGAGCGGCATCTCCGATCCCGATGCAGACCTCATTATAAAAATAGTCTCCGACGATGGTCATGAGAGTCTTCGGAAAAAGGGAAAGGTTGCGGGACTGCTCTGGATGAACGTGGGGAGCCTGAAGCTCGACCATGTGCCGTCGCTCTATTTCCTGCGCAGCACGAGGAAGCTTGAAGACATCCTGAGCGCTGACGAGCAGGACAGGAACGTGATCGGTTATGGGGCGCTCGCGCACC
>DATJWU010000099.1:0-7638 GCA_035501055.1 Thermodesulfovibrionales bacterium | reverse complement strand
GCCGCGGGGAAATGCAGGAAGAATCCCCCGAAGAGGAGGAAAAGGTCTCCCCAATCGACAGCGAATACGAGCCGCTTCAGATGTATCTTAAGGAAATGGGCATATTCCCGCTCCTGAAAAAGGAACATGAGGTCGAAATAGCGGGGAGGATCGAAAAAGGCAAAGAAAACCTGGTGAGGACACTTTTTTCGCTCCCCTTCGCCATCGAAAGAATACTCCGCCTCGGCGAGCAGGTGAAGAAGGACGAGTTGTCCCTTGCTGATATTGTGCAGAATGATGCGGAAATGGAAAAAGATCTCAGGGCTGAAAGAAAGAGATTCTTTGTGATACTGACCCGAATCAGGAGCCTTTACGGCCGGGACCACGGCGGCCCCGGGCACCTTCCGGCACACCTGCACGAACACGAGCGCGAAAAAATCTCAGGGAAAGCCATCATGCTCAATCTCAAGGACGGCGTCATCAATACCCTTTCCGATGACCTTAAGGACCTTGCGCGGAGAATGGCCGAAGTGCGCGGAGAAATGGAATCCCTTGCGAGAAAGCTCGCTCCGCACGGATATCACACGGACCGAAAAGGGCGTCTCCTTTCGAGCGGGGCAAAAACGACCCCAGGCGCAAAAGGGGCCGTCGGTCGTGTCCTTGAACAATATCGTGCGCGCCAGACGGAGTTGAGGTCCTATGAACGTCTCGCCGGTTCAGGCTTCGAGGATGTGGACAGGGCAGCACGGCTCCTCGACAGGATCATTGAAGGGATCGATGCCGCCAAGAACGCCATGATAGAAGCCAACCTCAGGCTCGTCATCAGTATCGCGAAAAGATACGTCGGGAAAGGCCTGAGCTTCCATGACCTCATCCAGGAGGGCAATATCGGCCTCATGAGGGCCGTGGACAAATTCGAGTACCGGAGAGGCTATAAATTCAGCACCTACGCCACATGGTGGATCAGACAGGCGATTACGAGGGCCCTGGCAGATCAGTCACGCATGATTCGTATGCCTGTGCACATGGTGGAAGCATTGAGTCAGATCACGAAGGCGGTCAGAGAACTCGTTCAGGAAATGGGCTCTGAACCCTGTCCTGAAGACATTGCGGTCAGGGTGAAGATGCCCGTTGAAAAAGTGAGGACGATCCTGAAGATGTCGAAGGAACCGATATCGCTCGAAACCCCCATCGGGGAAGAAGAAGACAGCCATATCAGGGACTTCATTGAAGACAAGGCAGCCCTCTCACCCCTGGAAGCGCTCATTGACAACGGTATGAGGATAGAGATCAACAGGGCCCTCTGTACGCTCTCTCCCAAGGAAGAGAAGATTCTCAGACGGAGATACGGCATCGGTGAAGACGGATCCCATACCCTGGAAGAATTGGGCCGCGAATTTGATGTGACAAGAGAAAGGATCAGGCAGATAGAGGTGAATGCCATCAAAAAGCTGCGCGGCTCAGCAAAAGGCAATGACCTCAAGGTCTTTGCAGACAAATGGTAACGCAGGAGAGTAAGGCACCTGGCCTCCGGTCCCTCTCTGTGCGCGGGAGGGAAAAGCGATGAGAGTTTTTCTTATTGAGGATTCGGCGCTTGTGCGAAGATGGAGAAAGAGCCTCCTCTGCGGCCTTGAGAGAATCAAGGTCGTGGGGGACACCGGGGAGCCGATAGCGGCTCTGAACCAGATCAGGGCGCTGAAACCGGAGGCGGTGATCCTCGATATGAGGCTCCAAAAAAAATACGGCGTCGATCTCTTGCGGAGCATCAGGGAAATTACCCCTTCCCCGATGCTCATCATGCTTACCCACAGGTTCTATCGTAATAACCTGACGGAAAGCGCCGGGACGCAGGCCGACTTCTCTTTCGACAAGTTCGGCGAGTGGGACAAACTCTCAGAGGCTCTGAACACCGTCGCCCGGAGCGCACCGGCGAATCTCTCCGTGTAAAGTCCTCCCGCCCGCGGTGAAATTCACGGGACGCGCGGCGGATTCTCAGAAGCTGATACCGATATCAGGCACAATGCTCGTGAGCTCCCTCACCCTGTTCGTCAGCAGCATGATGCCGAAGAGTATGAGGAGAAGTCCGCTCGTGATCATGATCAGCCGCATGTATTTCAGGAGTTTTCTGGAGTAGCTGAGGAAACTGTTCATGGCAAGGGACGAGACAAAAAAAGGAACCGCGAGCCCG
Organism: Thermodesulfovibrionales bacterium; assembly: GCA_035501055.1. Taxonomy (GTDB): domain Bacteria; phylum Nitrospirota; class Thermodesulfovibrionia; order Thermodesulfovibrionales; family UBA9159; genus DATJWU01. Next base: position 5,471 of record DATJWU010000099.1, on the reverse strand, counting down.
AGTGAATAGACCGCAAGCAGTTTAAAACCGTAAAAGGCCGAACCTTTTGTACTCGCATAAAGCAGGATGGTCCCGAGTATGGGACCGATGCACGGCGTCCAACCGGCGGCAAAGGTCATTCCGACAATAAAGGTTCCCGCATATCCCATGGGCTTCCCGGTGAGATGGAACTTCTTGTCCTTCGTCAGGAAGTCTATCTTCAGGAACCCCGCCACAAAAAGACCGAAGACGATAACGACGATGCCGCCGACAATCCGTATAACCTCCTGGTAGGTGAACAGGAATCTGCCGATCGCCGAAGAAGAAACTCCGAGCGCCATAAAGACGGCCGAAAAACCGAGGACGAAGGCGAGCGAGTTGGTGACGGTGAGATACTGTATCCGCCTCCTGTCAACGCCCCCGGTGAGATCTTCAAAGGATACGCCGGTGATAAATGATACGTACGACGGGACAAGGGGGAGGACGCAGGGCGAAAGAAACGACAAGAGTCCCGCGACAAAGGCAAGAGGAAAAGAAACATCTTTCATCTTAAAGAGTCCCGCATTCCGTCATATCTCCTTTTATCTTTTCGACCGCATGGGCCATGACGTCAAGGACCACGCCAAGATTCTCCCTCACCGCCCTTGGACTTCCGGGGAGGTTCACAATCAGCGTCCTCCCCCTCACACCCGCAACGGCCCTCGAGAGCATCGCCCTTCCGGTCTTCTTCATGCCTTCCGACCGCATCGCCTCAGCGATTCCCGGGATTTCCCTGTCGATCACCTCCCGCGTGGCGTCGGGCGTTACATCCCTCGGGCTGAGGCCGGTGCCGCCGGTCGTCAATATCAGGTCGACCTTTTCAGCGTATTCGACCAGTCTGTCCCTGATCATCTCTTTTTCATCGGGCAGGATCACGGAATACCGTATCTCCGCCCCAATGCCCCGGAGCATCTCCGAGATCAGAGGGCCGCTCAGGTCTTCCCTTTCGCCCCGGGAACCCTTGTCACTCAGGGTAAGAACCGCAACGGTTATCATAAGAGCACCGCGGAATGCAAAGTGCAGATTGGAAAACGTCGCATTCGTCCACTCGAATTAATGCATTTCAGCTTTTTCATTGTGCATTATCACCCGGCACTATCGTAATCCGATCTCCTTCCCTGACAATCCCCCCGCTCAGGACCCTGACGAATATGCCCTCCTTCGGCATCACACAATCGCCGGCCTGGTAAAATATGGCGCACCGCGTGTGACACTCCTTTCCTATCTGGCTCACCTCGACCCTGACGCCGTCTCCAATCGACATCCGTGTTCCGACCGGGAGCGCGGGGAGGTCGATCCCCTCGGTCGTGATATTTTCCGCGAAGTCCCCGGGCTTCACGTCGAGCCCCAGTTTCTGCATCTTCAGGATGCTTTCACGTGCGAGAAGGCTTACCTGCCTGTGCCAGGCAGATGACGCATGGGCGTCTCCCACGATACCGTATTCGGTTCTCAGCATCACCTCTTTCACAGGTTTTTTCCTGACACCTTTCTTTTCGCTGATATTCAGGGAAACTACTGTTCCGGTCATGTGTTAAGAGTACCACAAAGGAATTCGGTGGAACAAGACAGCCACCGCGCCCATACAGACCAACCCCTGGGGGAAACAACCCTGCAGGCATTCACGTCCCTGTGTGCACAAATCAATTGCGTCTTTCGGATTAATCCACATCGGCTATTCCAGAAGCGATACTGTGAAGTTCTTTCACACTCACCTCGCTGATCACCCCGCCTCCTATCACCCTGTCACCGTCATAAAAGACAGCGCTCTGACCGGGCGCGGGCGCCCATTGCGGCTCTTCGAAGACCACTCTCGCGGTGCTGCCGCAGAGGGTGATTGATGCGGGCTCTTCCTTCATGGTGGACCTGACCTTCACCTTCACGTGCATTTCGTCGCAACCTTTTTCGTCCCCACCGCCCGGGAAGGAAGTCCCCCGATAGAGCCAACGGACCGCCCCTGCGGTGAACTCCTTACTGAAGACTGCTTCTTTGGGGCCCACGTACACGGCGTTCCTTGAGGGGTCGATGCGCACCACGTAGAGGGGCCTCCCGGTCGCGACTCCCAGCCTCTTCCTTTGGCCGATTGTGTACCTATGGATCCCTTTGTGCTGCCCGAGGATCCTGCCGGTTTCCCATTGGATGATCGGACCGATCGCCTCCGGGGCGAGGCCGTCAAAGAAAGCGGCATAATTTCTGCCGCCCACGAAACAGATCTCCTGACTTTCGGGCCTCCCCGCCGAAGGCAGACGAAGATGTCGGGCGATTTCTCTCACCCGCTCTTTCTTCATTCCGCCAAGAGGAAGGACAAGCCGGTCGAGGATGTCCCGCTTCAGGACATAGAGGACATACGACTGGTCCTTTCTTTCATCAACGCCCTTCCTGAGGATCGTCTCTCCTGTCGCGGCCGCCTCCACCCTCGCATAATGGCCTGTGGCAATAAATGCGGCGCCCCTGTCATCGGCAATCTTCCGGAGATAATCAAATTTGACATGCTCGTTGCACAGGATGCAGGGGTTTGGGGTAAGCCCGTCCGAATAAGCCCTGAGAAAAGGCTCTATCACGTGTTCGACAAACTCGTTTCTCAGGTTCACCATGGAATGGCCGATACCGAGCAGATCAGCTGTCCTCTTGGCATCACGCACCGATTCAACAGAGCAGCAGGTCGACAGAGGGCTTTCGGGCTTCAGCCGCCTTTCCTCAAGGATAAAACTTACCCCTTCGACTTCATATCCGTCCTCCCTGAGCAGGTACGCCGCCACAGAGGAGTCCACCCCTCCGCTCATCCCGAGGACCACTTTCATCGTTTATGATAACCCTTATGGAACAAGAAAATACAATCGACGGGGAGGCGGGTGTGCTGAATCCTTTTTATGCTGCATCCGCAATGGCAATGACGATCGCGGTGCTATCCCTTCCTCATCTTGACGTTCATGTACGTCCCTTCGAGTTCTCCTTTGAGGCTCCTGAAATCTCCGGATCCCTTGGACCGTATCACGATATCCCTGTATCCTTCTCTCGTGCCTTCATAGGAGGTGAGAATGCTTTGCAGACTGAAACCGTGCTTTCTGATCATATCGGCCACTTCCTTGATCGAACCCGGTCTGTCTTCAACAGTGAGATAAATCCTGTTGCCGCCGTGCCTCACCCCGGTGATATCAACGAGCACACGGAAAATGTCCCTGTCCGATATGATTCCGACGAGTTTGCCCTGCACTACCACCGGCAGGCAGCCCACCCTCCGGTCAAACATGACTGCGGCAGCCTCCTCGACCGGCGTATCGGGCGTTGTCGTAAGGACCCTGTTCTTCATGATCTCTCTCACCTGGGTTTTCGCGAGGAGATAGTGGAGTTCATATACATCGAGGGTCGTCGCCCGGGAAGGGCTGAATTCCTTGATGTCCCTGTCCGAAATGATGCCCTTGATCCTGTCTCCTTTTACGACCGGGAGATGTTTGATCTCATTTTCTTTCATGATCTTCAAGGCATCGGAAACACCGTCTTCAGCACCTACGGTAAAGACCTTCTTCGTCATCCAGGACGATACAAACATTGCGCACATCCTCCTTTCTTACAGTGTATGCCGTTTGGGATCCTTTGCAAATACTGCGCGCGTCGGACATGCAGAACAAGAAAGAACTCTGTGGCGGGTCGGCACACTCGCATCGACGGGATCAGGCGCGCATGATCTGAATTCCCGTCGGAGGAGACGTGATGATTGGAGCGCGGAGGGATATGGTTCCGTCCTCCGCGCTCCCGTCCCTTTGAACTACCTTCTGTCCCTCCATCTCGGGATCGGATAGATGTACTGTTTGCTCGCGTATTTGACAGGCCATATGGTTTCATGCTCTCCCTTGATGACCTGCCTTACATAGGTATCGGTGAAGTTCTGGTTCTGGTAGCCCTCTTTGTCCTCGAATTTGACGGGCCCGAAGGCGGTCTCCATCTTTGTGGCCTTCACGGCCGCGCGGATATCTTCGGCGGAAAAACTCTTCGCCCTCTCAAGGGCATCCTTCAGGACGTAGAGAGTTGAATACGCGGACGCACCGTGGTATGAAGGAAACTCGTGGTATTTATCCTTGTATTTCTTCGCAAACTCCCCCGCTCCCTTGAACTTGAGCTGGGGCGCCCAGAGCGTAGCGGTGACCACGTATTCCGCAGCGTCCTTTGCGTTGTCGACGAACTCAGGAATGTCGAATCCCGCGGCGCCTCCTGCAAAGAGCTTCGCGTCGATCCTGAGTTCCTTGATCTGCTTCATAAGGAGGGAGGCATCCATCACATAGGAGACCATATAGATGACGTCGGGGTTCGCTGCCTTGACCTTTGAGAGTATGGGCTTGAAGTCGACCGCACCTTTTTCATATTTCTCGTTCACGAGCACCTTGAAGCCCGCCTTCTCCGCATTCTTCACCATGTCCTTGGCGCTCGAGGTACCGAAGTCGGAGCTCTCGTAGATGATCGCCACGCTCGCAGGCTTGACGACGTCCTTCATGAAAGACATAAGGCCGTCCGCGTAGTGCGCGTTCACGGGATTCATGCGGAACACGTATTTGTAGTGCTGCTGGGTAATTTCGTCGGCCGCGCTCGCCACCACGAGATAGGGCGTCTTCCGCTCTTCCGCTACCGCCGCCACCGCCTTTGCGCAGGCAGAGGTATATTCGCCTACCACAACCGGCTGTTTCTTGACATCGATGAGTTTCTCGACGATCGCCCGTGCCGTATCAGGTTTGCCCTGGGAATCCTCGAAGTCGAGTTCGAGTTTTCTCCCCTTGATGCCCCCCTTCGCATTGATCTCTTCCGCGGCGATCTGGAACGAGCGTTTCATCATCTCGCCGAACTTCGCCTGCCCACCCGTAAGGGGAAGGGGAATGCTCAGTCTGAACGGCTCCGCAGCAAACAGACTGAATGCAAAGAGCATGACCGCAACCGCGACAACACCCACTACCGACAAACGCTTCATCTCATCCTCCTGTTCACACCGGAAAGTATTTGAAAAAGACCTATCCCTCTTTGGACCCGGCGAAACCCGGTTGTGTCATAATCTCAGGCTTCAGGACCCTATCTGCCTCCTCCGCAGACAGATAGCCCATTTCGACGACCACCTGTCTTACCGTCTTCTTTTCTTTCAGCGCCCTTTTGACCACCTCGGCAGCCCGGTCATAACCGAGAACGGGATTCAGCACCGTGGCGATGATAGGGTTCCTGTGGAGGAGTTCCGTGATCTGCTCCTCGTTGACCTCGAACCCTTCAATCGCCTTTTCTGCGAGAAGACGGGAGACGTTTGCGAGGATCGTAATCGACTGAAGGACGTTATGGGCGATTACCGGCAGCATGACATTGAGTTCGAAATCCCCCAGGGCATTGGCAATCGCGACGACCGTATCATTTCCCATCACCTGGGCGCAGACCATCCTCACCGCTTCAGGGACAACCGGATTCACCTTCCCCGGCATGATCGA
>DATJWU010000098.1:0-3534 GCA_035501055.1 Thermodesulfovibrionales bacterium | reverse complement strand
TGTCCTGTTCCACTTCCTTTTCGAGTCTCACGATGGTTTCCTCGACCTCAACGATCCTGACCTGGAGAGGGCCGAGTGTCTTCGACCGGTTCGTGATGATCTCTGCACGCATGCGGCGCAGGTCCTTCCTGTTTACCGCCTTCGCCGGCACGTCCGTGTCTGCGACCCTGACGGGCCTGTTCGTTTCCTCATCCTTCCAGCCTACACGCTCGAGGAAGTCCTGGTAGGTGCCCTCGAAGACAGAGGCCTTTCCGTCATCGAAGACGACGAGCCTTGTGGCGAGGGCCCTGAGGATCATTTCACTGTGGGTTACGATCATGACCGCGCCTTCGAATGCGTCGACCGCCTCGATAAGGGAGTCTATGGATTCCATGTCCAGATGGTTCGTGGGTTCGTCGAGGAGAAGAAGGTTGGCGGGGCTGACAAGGAGTTTCCCGAGCAGTACCCTGCTCCTCTCCCCCCCCGAAAGCACCGAGATCTTCTTCAGCGCATGGTCACCCTCGAACATCATGACCCCGCAGATCTTCCTGCTCGCCCCGCGGCTATGGTCGGGGTGGACGTCCATGATCTCCTCTTCGACCGTCTTCCCGGGGTGAAGACGGTTTATATTCGTCTGGCCGAAGCTGGCGAGTCTGAGCTGGGGATGACGGACCACGGAGCCGCCGAGCGGGGCGAGTTCTCCTGCGAGCAGATTGAGGAGCGTTGTCTTGCCCTTTCCGTTTTTCCCGATGATGGCGATCCGGTCTCTTTTCCCCACAGATATGCTGAAGCCGTCGATGAGGGGCTGCCCGTGGAGATCAAAGGAGAACGAAAGTCCGTCTGCCACGAGAAGTTCCCTGCCGGTAAAGGGAGCGGCGGTAAAGCCGAAATCGAGGGTCTTTATCTCCGCCAGCCTTTCGAGCCGTTCTTTTTTCTGGAGCGCCTTTATACGTGACTGCACCGCCTTCGCCTTGTTGGCCTGGACGCGGAAGCGGTTTATGAACTGCTCTGTTTCTTTCCGTTTCCTCTCGTCGTTGATCCGCGTCTTTTCATAGACCTCTTCCTCAAGCAGTATCTGCTGATACAATTTTTCGGTGGGTCCTTCGATCTTCCGGATCCTGCAGCGGTGGATGCCCATCGTGTGGGTGGTTACACTGTCCATGAAATCGCGGTCGTGGGTGATGAGGATCAACTCGTTCTTCCAGGACCGCAGGAACTCCGTGAGCCATCGTATCGACAGGATGTCAAGGTAGTTTGTCGGTTCGTCGAGGAGAAGAAGATTAGGTCCCGAGACGAGCACCTTGGCGAGGTTCAGCCTTACCTGGTATCCTCCCGAGAGGTCCGAAGGAGGACGGTCGAAGTCCCCGGCGGTGAAACCGAGGCCCATGAGAATCGCCGCGGCCTTATAGGTTTCATCCGTGCCCTCTTCAGTCTTCTGGAGAGAGAGACAGGCCTCTTTCAGCACCGTCTCGCCGTTGAACTGAATGTGCTGGGAGAGATATCCGATGGTGTAGTCATTGGGGATGCCTATGACGCCGGAGTCGGGATGTTCTTCACCGGTGATGAGTCTGAAGAGGGTGGTCTTGCCGTGGCCGTTCCTGCCAACGAGACCGACGCGCTCGCCTGCGTTGATCGTGAAGCCCACTTCGTCGAAAATAACCTGTTTGCCGTATGCCTTGGAGAGACTGCTTGCCTGGATCATTCGTTCTGTCCATCCCCGCAGTCCGTCAGTTGAAACACGGAACCCTTGCAATAGATCATTTTTCTATTATACTGAATATGACGCTGACAGAGGAAAATCAGCACAGAGGGAGATCCCGCGCTGCAATGCCGGGTAACCTCAAATTCCAAACGAGGAGGAGTGACATGAAGAGATTTCTGGTAGTGCTGTTGTTCGGACTGACGATGGTATTCTCCGCCGCTGCTTTTGCAGACCCCGAAATGTGCGGATGCGGCAAGATGGGAAAGATGGAAGGCGGCATGATGGAGCACCATGGGATGATGGAGCACCATGACATGATGGGTGGCGGCATGAGGGAACACGGTGGCATGATGGGGGAGATGATGGATGACCATCATCGCATGATGCAGATGATGATGACCTCCATAGGTCTCGATGAGAAGCAGAAAGAAACGATCAGGGGGATAAAGCACCGCGTCATGAAGGAAATGATCAGGAAGAAGGCGGACATGGAGATCGCGGAGATTGAGTTAAAGGAACTGATGGGGAAGGACCCTATCGACATGAAGGCGGTCGAGGCGAAGATGAAACAGATCGAGGGTCTGCGGACCGATATGCACATGATGTTCATAAAGGCCAGGGAAGAGGTGAAGGCTCAGCTGACCGCGGATCAGAAAAAGAAAATGAAGGAAATGATGGAGAGGCATCGTATGATGGGCGGCATGGGCGGAGGCATGGAAAAAGGTTCGATGTGCGGATGCGGCAAGATGGGAAAGATGGAAGGCGGCATGTGTGGTGACGACGGCAAGCACGAATGCATGGAAAAGCCCGAGGGCGCAAAACCGATGATGGAGTATAAGCACTAAGATACACTATAGGATGAACGCAAGAGGAGGAGGCGCCGGTTTTGGGCCTCCTTTTTTTTGCGCCCTTTTCGGCGGCGTCCTGCGTGCCTCGAGCATCCTCCAGCGACCGCAGCGCTTAAATAAGAATAGGAGGGCTTCAAAATCAAACCGTGGGTAATTTAGACACCCACATTTATTATCGCGGGGAGGATACTTTTTCTCTTGTCACTTTTTCTTGACGCGCTCTTCGGCGAAATGGTATGCTGAACCAGAGGTTTCGGTTGAGACTTCTAAGATTTCAGTACATCATAAGAGAGGTAAGGAAGAAATGGCACAGGGAACAGTGAAGTGGTTCAACGAGAGCAAGGGATTCGGGTTTATCACTGCAGAAGACGGAACCGACGTGTTTGTCCATCATACGTCCATCCAGGGTAACGGCTTCAAGACCCTCGCTGAAGGCGAGAAGGTGAGCTTCGATATCGAAAAAGGCCCCAAAGGCCCGAAAGCGGTCAACGTCGTCAAGCTCTAAATCAAACCTGCAATGACACAACGGGAGTGACCCCTTCGGGGGTCTTTTCCGTTCTCGGGCATCGCCGTGCAAGGCGAATGATTTTTTTGAGTCTCCCGGTGTAAGTATAGACGATGCGCATCAGGGAGTACTGCATCTCTTCTCTTTTCGTCCACGTCATAGGGGTCCTGCTTGTGGCTGTACTGTTGCACTTGCCGATGAGCGGGTCTCGCGCCATGACGGTCTCACTGCTTTCACTGTCTCCTCCCGGAATGGCTGCAGCGACCGCACCGGTGAAAGTGCGCGGAACACGGGAGAACTCAGGGGCCTTATCGTCGGCGCCTGCAGAAGAAAAAGCGGTTATGACCGAAGAGCCTTCCGAGGCAAGGGCTGCCGCTGCGGCGCAGGAAAGTCCACCCGCGGCGTCTGAACCCGAGAAGGAGGCCGAAATCTCCCGGACAGCTGCCACAGCCATGGCCGGTCCTGGCCAGGATCTGTCGGGACTTGCGCTCTTCCACCAC
>DATJWU010000097.1:0-7495 GCA_035501055.1 Thermodesulfovibrionales bacterium | reverse complement strand
TCGGCGGAAAGCTCTTTGCATTTCATGGGTACCTCCGTTGTGGTCGGCGATATCATGCACTACGATAGCATTCATGTGTTGCATGGTTATGTCAGGAACATTAAAGTTCGGTGAATGGTAGGCAGGTAATGAAAGATCATGAAGTAACGGAAAAATAACGCGCCTGTAATGATGGGGTAATAATTGTATGGTATAAATTTTCCATGCAGGAGCTTCTCTCTCTGGGCGGACCTCTCTCGTATGCGGGACTTTTCATGGCCCTCATTCTCGGGGCTGTCGGGTTTCCCTTTCCGGAAGATGCGATCCTCATAGGGTGCGGCATCCTCATCTCACGGGGGTCGATAGAAGCGGCTCCGGCCTTGCTCGCCGTGTATTCAGGAGTCGTCGCAAGCGATGCAATTCTCTTCACCCTTGCGAGAAGATATGGTCCCCGGATCGTGACCCACAGGATGTTTCACCATGTGCTCCCCCGACGGAGACTCGACGCGATTCAGGCAAGATTTGACCGGTTCGGAACCCATCTCATTTTCCTCGGCAGGCATATATTCTGGCTCAGGGCAAAGATCATTATCGTGGCGGGAATGATGAAGATGTCTCCCTGGAAATTCCTGGCGGCCGACGCAGTTTCCGCAATGGTTTCGGTTCCGGTCATGGTATCGCTGGGATATGCGGGAGTGCAGGGGCTCTCGTACATGAAAAACGCCTTGCTGCAAAGGTGGCCTGTTGCATGCGCCGCGGTCCTTATCCTTGCCGGCCTATTCCTGTTCTTCTGGCAGTTCGCCAGACGGCGCGGCCCGGAGCTTTCCGCAATACGTAACTGAAATTTCACCTTATTGTAAGCATCCTCCAGACACCCGGCACACGAAAGACACTGCCGCAGGGATGTCGGCAGTATCGCATTCAACAGCAGGGATGAAGCGCAGTTCGCCGGGAGAGAGGAACATACCCGCCTGGGTCATCGACGGCTGTTCCCTGTTTTCATTCCTTTGCCGACGTGAAATCTTTTTGCTTAACAAACGGCTTGAGGATAATATATAATTGTAAAAATAAGCAGTAAAACCGAATGAGAGGAGGAAGTATGGACAGCCCTGACGGAAGTTGCAGCCAGTGCATTATTCAGAATCTGAATCAAGACGAACCAGAAGAACCTGGTCCGCATTGGTCGATCCATGCGGCCTCCGTGTTGAATCGTTCCATCCTCTGATCCTTTCCTGAGCGATTCGCCTCCGGCCGTCTGGATCTTTGCGGCAGACATGGAGGTGAATCATGAAAGACCATATCCTCATCACGTCAACCCGGCATATCTGCGTGCTTCATGGCGCGGAAGCGCATCGCGGATATGGTGACCGGCTTCGTGTACAAAGAGACTTTCCCCGCAGCGCTCATCTCATAAGGCAGCGCCCTCTCCCGGGAAACACCGGCAACGGTGCTTCAGGAGGAGGTGATCATGTTTAAGTTCCTCTACGACTTCTTTATGCCTTCCTGGATTCGCCGCATGGCGGGCACTCCTCATGCCCGCACCGAGGACGAAAAACGCCTCCTCGAAGTCTGCTCAGTGCCCGCCGACCGGGCGTTGCAGATGATGAACAGCAGCGAGCACGGCCTGCGCACTGAAGAGGCCGAGACACTCCTTGAGCAGTACGGACGAAATGAAATTACTCATGCCAAACGGCTTAATTTCCTTCAGGATATCCTGCGGCGGCTCAAGAGCCCGCTGGTAATCCAGCTTCTCGTCATTGCAATCGTATCCTCCGTAATCGGAGAGCTTAAGTCAGCGGTCATCGTGGGCGCCATGATCGTGCTGAGCGTCGGGTTGTCGTATGTGCTCGACCGGCGTTCAGGAAGGGCGGTCGAGACTCTTGGCAGGCGGGTTCAGTCCCGGGCCGTGGTCTTGAGAAACGGCGTGGAGACCGAACTTCCCCTCGCAGAGTTGGTCCCCGGAGACATCGTAGTCCTTCAGGCGGGCTCAATCATACCGGCAGATCTGAGGCTGCTTTCAGCGAGGGATTTCTTTGTCAGCCAGGCAACACTGACCGGCGAGTCCATGCCGGTTGAAAAGAATGCCGAAGCCTCCGAAAACGGGGGGCACTCGCTCCTTGAACTCAGCAACGCCTGCTTCCAGGGGAGCAGCGTGAGCAGTGGGAGCGCCCGGGGCCTGGTGGTAAACACCGGCGGAAGGACATTTTTCGGCGCCATCGCCGAGCGCCTTGCACGCAGGCCCATAGAGACCAGTTTCGATCTCGGCGTACGCTCCTTCACGTGGCTCATGATCCGGTTCATGGTGATCATGGTCTTCTGCTGTTTCCTGATTGTCGGTCTGACGAAGGGAGACTGGCTGGAGGCGCTGCTCTTCGGCCTTGCCGTGGCAGTGGGGCTGACCCCTGAAATGCTGCCGATGATCGTCACGGTAAACCTGGCAAAAGGCGCCATTTCGATGTCACGGAAAAAAGTCATCGTCAAAAGGCTCTCCGCCATCCAGAACTTCGGCGCCATCGACATCCTCTGCACCGACAAGACAGGGACCCTCACCCAGGACCGCGTCATCCTTGAGAAGCACGTTGACGTTACCGGCGAAGAGAGTGAGGAGGTCCTGCGCTACGGCTACCTGAACAGTTATTATCAGACAGGGCTTCGCAACCTCCTTGACAGGGCGATTCTTGAACATACCGAATTCGAGGTGGAACGAACCTGCCGCCTCGTGGATGAGCTCCCTTTTGATTTTCAGCGCAGACGGATGTCCGTGGTGGTCGAGTTTGAGGGCGACCATGTCCTTATCTGTAAGGGCGCCGTCGAGGAGATCTACGCCTGCTGCGAACACTACCAGCTCGATGAGGAAATCTACCCCCTAATCGACATGATCAGGGATGACCTCTTTGAAGAAGTCTCACTCCTGAACAACGAAGGCTACCGCTGCCTCGCCATCGCCTACAGGGAGTTTCCCCGCGAGCAGACGCGCTTTACCACGCAGGATGAGTCCGCCCTCATCCTCCTCGGGTACATCGCGTTCCTCGATCCTCCTAAGGACTCCTCTGCGAAGGCGGTCACGTTGTTGCAGGAAACGGGGGTGCAGGTCAAAATCCTGACCGGCGACAACGCGCTCGTTACCGAGAAGATATGCCGCGACGTGGGGCTCGCGGTCCATCGCATGGTCGCCGGTGAAGAGCTGGACCGCATGACAGAGGACGAGTTTGCAAAGTCCGTCACGGAAGCGAACGTGCTCGTAAAACTGTCGCCTCTTCAGAAAGAACGGGTGATCGAGTCGTTGCGCCAGAGCGGTCACGTCGTGGGCTACATGGGTGACGGTATCAACGACGCTCCTGCCCTCCGTGCTGCCGACGTGGGGATTTCGGTGGACTCGGCGGTGGACGTAGCAAAGGAATCCGCCGACATCGTGCTGCTGGAGAAGAGCCTCCTTGTCCTCGAGGACGGTATCCTGGAAGGACGGAAGGTCTTCTCCAATATCATCAAGTATATTCGCATGGGGGCGAGTTCAAATTTCGGCAACATGTTCAGCGTGCTGGGGGCCAGCTATCTGCTGCCCTTCCTGCCGATGCGGCCGATCCAAATCCTGCTGAACAACCTCCTCTATGATTTCTCCCAGACCGGCATCCCGACCGATCATGTGGACGAGGAGCAGATCCTGCAGCCTCGCAAATGGGACGTGAGCAACATCAAGTGGTTCATGATCTTTATCGGGCCTATCAGCTCAATCTTTGATTATGCGACATTCGCGTTGATGTGGTTTGTATTTAACAGCCGGGCCTTTCTCGACCCGGCACTGGGCCGGGCGGAACGGGAGGTGCATGCGCAGCTCTTCCAGACCGGGTGGTTTGTGGAATCACTTCTGACGCAGACGCTCATAGTCCATATCATCCGTACCAAGCGTCTGCCGTTCATTCAGAGCCGCGCCTCCCTTCCCATGACGCTCACCACCCTTGCGGTCATGGCCATCGGCGCCTGGCTGCCCTATTCTCCTTTTGCTGATGCCCTCGGCTTTGTCCGCCTGCCGCTCAGCTTCTGGGGATGGATGGCCGCGTTTCTGCTGCTGTACAGCGTGCTTACCCATAATGTGAAGAAGTGGTTCTTCAAAAAATTCGGAGGTGATTGAAATGCTGCACACCATTCTTCAGGCCCTGGAAGACGGACGTGTGATCGAGTTGCCGGACAACGACAAGAAAGATTCCTTTGAGGTCCTCGCGAGTCTGCTGGAAGCGGTTCCCTCAATCCCGGCCGGAACCGATATCGTCGGTGCCGTTCTTTCCCGTGAGAACGTCTCCAACACATCCCTCGGAAACGGCTGGGCCTGTCCCCATGCACCGGTCACGTTTGACGGTGAATTGCTCTGTTCCATCGGCTGGAGTCCCCAGGGCATAGATTACGGCAAACCGGGAGAGCCCCCGGTGCGGCTGATCACCATGTTCCTGGTGCCGGACAATCAAAGGAGCCCATACCTGAAAGAGGTCTCCACACTTGTAAAGGTACTGGGGAAACATCCGGAATGCAGTGATCTTGAACGGATAGAGGATCTGAATGCGGTTCGTCTCCGACTGCTCGATATGGCGCAATTTGCCATGGAGGAGGCAGGCCCTGATACCCGCGCGCGCATGATCCAGTTGAAGGCCCGTGCCGCAATCGCACCGATAGCGCTCACGGAGCTCGAAAACATGGTAATCGAACCGGTGATGGTCGTCGCAGGCCCCGGGATCAGGACCGTGGTCCTTACCCAGAACCGCGAATTGGCTGATCTCACAAAGAATGACGACACTTTGGGCGCCGCGATTGCGGAAAAGAGCTGGCTTGATTTGAAAGGATGGCGCATCGTGCGGCGGGGCAGCACTAACTATCAGGGAGAAAAAGTAGTGTATGAATGCTTCGCGATACAGCCGGCACAAAAGGTCAAGGGATAAGACCGCCCTGTGACGGCAGGGAACCCTCGCCGGCAGATTTCACGAAACCTTAACCGGATATTCATCACAGAGTAATGCTGCCGATATATCATGTGAACATGAGATCGCTCTGAAAGGAGGTGATGGGCATGGACAGGCATGATGTCATCGCGCAAGTGGCCTGTGAACTGTACGTAAGAAGAGGAAAAGTTGAGGGCCGTGACCTCGACAATTGGCTTGAGGCAGAACAAATTGTAAGGAACAACTCCGCCTACCCGGAAGATTATTGGGTTGATCTGCTCGCAGAACACGTGGGTTAGAAAGAGAAAGATTCGATCTTCTATCCGGCGCATCAATTGTCGCCGGGAAAACCGAACCGACGATTCCTTCGTGAACGGAAAATGACTCACAAACCTAAGGAGAACTGACTGATGTGTCCACATTATAAAGAAGGCGTCTGTGAGGCAGCAGGCATCGAGCCGGAAGCCATCATCTGCGTCAAGACAGACAGGTGCACAAACAGGGCGTGGGAGCAGTGCAGCGTGTACATTTCACTTTTCTTCTTTACTACCGGCCTCGCCTTTCGCAGGGTTGCCTGACTACACGGTTTCAGACATTTCACAGAATAGTGAAGAAACCTCTCCCGGCGGGACTACGGGAATGCGGTGGCAGGCAAGAAGCCTGCTGCCCGCTTCGCCGGCAGGCACCGCATGAAGGTGGGGATAACATTGCTTTGCGTAACGAAGCATCGCCGACCCAAGGCCCTTCTTCCTGTGGGCCGGACGGACCATGATGAGGGACAGGCACCCGTCCGGCGTAATGAGCATGAACCCTCTCCTCCGAAAAGATATCCGCACTGTCTGCGATGTACGAAACGCTTTGAGAACCTCTGACAAAACTTCACTCCTTTCGTCCGGTCCGACGGACCGAACTATTATTATAAATTATACAGAACACATTTTTACAGGAATGTGACATTCAGGTGAAATTTTGGTTGAGTGAATGAAAGCGACGTCTTAGCCGGGAAGATCCCTGCCTTTCAGCTTGCAACGTCATGAAAGGTGTAGTAACCTTAACTTAGCACACAGAGACCGGAAATGAGACGAGCGTCGAGGAATCTCTATTCGCTACGTGTCGGAAGGAGGCAGCATGAATTTCTGGGATAAGGTGAAGAACGACCTGCAAAAAGGAGTTGAGGAGGGTATCGCCATTGTCAGGGAAGGCGCGAGCGTCGTCTGGAAAAAAACGGAAGAACTTACTGACGAGGGGAAGAGGCGCTACAGAGTTTTTGATCTGAAAACAAGGGTCCAAAAAGAGATCTCCGAACTCGGCGGGAGGGTCTACGAATTGAGCGGGAAGGCCGCGAACCCGATGCGGGACAGCAAGGTGAAGGCGGTGCAATCGAGGATAGAGAAACTCGAGGCCGAGATACTGAAACTGGAAGGGAAACCCTTTTCTGCTGCGGAGAAGGTACAGACGAAACAAAAGACAAAAACGAAAAGCGCTAAAGGGAAGATGAAGAAGGGCACGGTCAAAAAGACGGGTATCACGCAGGGGACCGAAGGCATTCCCCGTTCTTCAAAAACTAAATCAACAGCCCGATAAGCGACAACGCGGAGCCTTCAAGTGCCTTGTCGATGGCGATTCCGAGGACCGCCTTGCCGACCAAGCGGCCCGTCTTTTCTGCCGCAGCATGGATGGCGCTTTCATTCGTCGCCGCCCTCGCCCTGTCGAAATACCCTTTGCGCTCGAGCAGGCTGACGATGTCCTCGTGCTTCGTTATCCTGTGGTTGTAGTTGATCAGAAGGCTTCCTGTCGTAGGGTTAAAATCGACTGCCGCAACCCCCTGAATCGTGCTCAGTGCTTTTTTCAATTCGTCTCCCGCGTCATTGTTTCTCTTGAGGAGCGGGCTCTTTACCCTGAGCCGGCCGGGGACATTGTGCATGTAATAGCTCATTGTTCCTCCTTCATCGTGAATTTTCTGAACGTCCTGCATCCCGGATAGCCGGAGCACCTGAACCGGATGACGTCTCCCTCAATCTTGTATATATTCATTGGTTTGCCGCATTCCTGGCACATCGGCTTACCCTTCACCGGCCTCTTTTTCGCACCTGGCGTAAATTGCGTGCCGCACATGAGACACATGAACCGCTGGTTGCCCGCCTTGGTCTTCCCGTAGCGGTAAACCGCATCGTTCCCGCATATGGGGCACTCAGTTTCAGTTCTTTCGGCTACCGCAACATTCTGTTCCAACATCTTAATTTTATTGTAAAGGTGTCCTGTTACACGATGATGAAGGAATTGTTACAATTTCGTTAAATATTCCTGCCTCGGTGCGTGCTCAAGCCCCTTTTACAGCAGACGCGCTCCCTGTTCGGCCAGACGGGATCGTACACTGCCGTTCAGGTTCAGATAGCAGAAATTCTCCTCGTTGATAAAACGACCGATAAGGTATGCGAGGCCGTTGCTCTTCGCATCGAGATAAGGGGTGTCGATCTGATTGAGATCGCCGGTGAAGATGATCTTTGTTCCTTCGCCGCACCTCGTGATGATCGTCTTCACATCGATGGGCCTCAGATTCTGCGCCTCATCGACGATAAAGTATCTCT
>DATJWU010000096.1:0-3251 GCA_035501055.1 Thermodesulfovibrionales bacterium | reverse complement strand
CGTTGTCGACAATCACGAGATCGAGCATCTCGGTGCGGGGACGGAGCCTGACTGTCCCCGCCTTTACCTGGCGGGAGAGGGCCGAGTAGGCGCCGAGGAGCAGCTGCTGGCCCGTCTGCCCCCTGGCAAAAAAGGTGCGTGAGACCTGAGCCCCGCCGAAGGAACGGTTATCGAGATAACCTGCGTAATCCCGGGCGAAGGGAACACCCTGAGCAACGCATTGGTCGATGATATGATTGCTGATCGTCGCGAGCCGATACACATTCGCCTCACGGGCTCTGAAATCTCCTCCCTTGATCGTGTCATAGAAAAGACGGAAGATGCTGTCGCCGTCATTGGGATAGTTCTTCGCCGCGTTGATGCCGCCCTGAGCGGCGATACTGTGCGCGCGGCGGGGGCTGTCCTGATAGCAGAAGGCATCGACATTGTAGCCGAGTTCCCCGAGGCTCGCCGCAGCCGACGCGCCGGCAAGTCCGGTCCCGACCACGATGATCCTGTATTTCCGCTTGTTCGCAGGGTTGACAAGTTTCATTGCGTTGCGGTGTTTCTCCCATTTCTCCGAGAGCGGACCCGAAGGACACTTGCCGTCAAGAATCATAGCGGCCTCCCGCAAAAGGAAGAGCTTCTTGCCGCAGAGAACACAGAGCGCAGAGAGAGAAGACACATCACTTTCAGAACAACGGATTTCTGTTCTTTATTCGCCGTATTCCCCTTTTGTTCTCTGTGATCTCTGTGCGCTCTGTGGCTGACTCTCTTCAGTCTTTTCTTCATTTCAGTAGTCCCATGACGATCACGATCGGGATCGAGACAAACCCGAGGGCGAGCAGCAGCGCCGCAACGTTGCCTCCCTTTTCAAGAACCGGAAAGGTCCGTGCGCTGTTGAGGCCGAGGGTCTGAAACAGGCTCTGAATGCTATGACTGAGATGGAGGCCGAGCATACCCATGGCAAAGACATAGGCCGACGAGATAAAAGCATTCCTGAAACCGGAGACGACCATCATGAACACATCGGGCCTGCCCAGCCCATCGGGATGGCGAAGCGCGGAGGTCCCCGGATTGGTAACCTGGAAGGTGAAATGGAGGAGGTGGTACGCGATGAAGGCGGCGATCAGGAGACCTGTCCAGATCATGTTCCGGGCGGCAAAGGTGGTCTGAAGACTCTTCTTCACCGCATAGGGCTCCGGTTTCGCGGCCCTGTTTTCGAGCGTCAGCTGTACGCCGAAAAAAACGTGCACGACCAAAACCGCAAGGAGGACAAGGCGAAAGGCCCACACGACGGGACCGAGGCGATGGAGCGCGGCCGAATAGGTGTTGATCGCGTCAGGCCCGGCATACACCGAAAGGTTGCCGAGCAGATGGACGATCACAAAACCGATCATCACAATCCCGGTCACGGCCATGAGGAGTTTCCTTCCTACAGTGCTTTCCGCGAACGTCATATTTCTCCCGCGCACAAAAACATCTCTTTCGGAAATGCAGGTATTACCGGAATCTTATCGCATCCACAAGGCTTCGATCCCTTGCCTGCCTTCCTGTTGTATGCAACAATAAGGTTACTGCCGTATTTTACACCTTTGGTTCGTCTAATACCACAGGCCTATTTCCGCGCCAGTCCCGTCTTCCTTGCCGCCGCCGCCACTTCGTCCGCCACTGCGCTGACGACCTTTCTGTCGAAGGGGCTCGGGATGATATAGTCTTCGTGCAGTTCGTCGTCTTTCACCGTATAGGCGATTGCCTTCGCCGCGGCAAACTTTATCTTTTCGTTCACCCCCCTGGCCCTCACATCGAGGAGCCCTCTGAATATACCAGGATAACCGAGCATATTGTTTATCTGGTTGGGGTAATCGGACCGCCCGGTCGCGAGGATCTTCGCCAGGGGCAACGCTTCCTCGGGCGCGATCTCCGGATCAGGGTTGCCGAGGGCGAAGACGATGGGGTCCTTCGCCATCTTTCGTATGTCTTCGGGGCGTACCGTGTTGGGACCCGCGAGCCCGATGAAGACCTGCGCGTCTTTCATGGCATCCGACAGGGTGCCCTTCACCTTTCGGGGGTTCGTATTCTTTGCGATCGCGCTTTTGTAAGGGTTCATGTCGTTCTTTCTTCCGTCGTAGATCGCGCCCGCCCTGTCGCATACGATAATATCCTTTATGCCGTACGCCGACAGCATCAGCGCGTTGGCGATGCCTGCCGCGCCTGCCCCGAGAATAACCATTTTGAATTTCCTGATGTCCTTCTTCAGCAGTCTCGACACGTTGATCAGGGCGGAGAGCACGACTACCGCCGTCCCGTGCTGGTCATCATGGAAGACAGGCATATCGAGTTCCTCTCTCAGATGCGTTTCGATCTCAAAGCAGCGCGGCGCAGAGATGTCTTCAAGATTGATGCCCCCGAAGGGGACCGATATGTTTCTGACCGTCGCGATAATCTCCCCCGGGTCCTTGGTCCTGAGCGCAATGGGAAAGGCGTCAATCCCCGCGAACTCCTTGAATATCATCGCCTTGCCCTCCATCACGGGCATGGACGCCTCAGGGCCTATGTCGCCGAGCCCGAGAACGGCGGTCCCGTCGGTGACGATGGCCACGGCATTTCCCTTGATCGTATACCGGTAGGCGTGATCCTTGTTTCTGTGTATGTCCCGGCAGACCCGGGCGACGCCGGGGGTATAGACCTTCGAGAGGTCGTTTCTGTCCCTTATGTGTATCTTGTTGTGGATCTCGATCTTGCCGCCTTCGTGGGCGGAAAAGGTCTGGTCCATAACCGTGATGACCTTCACCCCGCTCACCTCTTCAATCGCCTTCACGATCTCATTTTCGTGTTCTTCGTCTCGTGCGTTGATCGCGATGTCACGGACTATCTTTCCCTGATCGAAACCGACGATATCCACGGCGCCGAGGTCTCCGCCGGCCAGACTGATGGAGGTCGCAATCTTTGCGAACATACCGATCCTGTTCTCGATCGCGACTCTTATCGTGACTCCATAACTGGGACTTGGCATGCGAATCATCGGTACACCTCCCTTTTGGCTGTTCTCATGATCTTCACGACCTCCTCATTCCGGAGTGCATCTACCCTTTATCGATCTTTGCGTTCCTGTATGTCTTCTCGATTTCGGCCCTGAGCCTCCTGAAATCGCCCGCCCCCTTCGTCCGTATCACCACGTCCCGATATCCTTCCCTCACTCCTTCATAGGACGTGAGAACGCTCTGGAGCTGGAACCCGTGCTTTCTGGTGATATCGGCAACTTCCTTCAC